>CAKZOY010000466.1 GCA_937138275.1 uncultured Chloroflexota bacterium | reverse complement strand
TTTACGTTTTACGCTTTACGCAATACGCATCACGGAGCACACTATGTCCAGAACCAAATTCATCTTCGCAGGCGTTCTGATCGTCGCCGCGGTGGTCTATCTCATCGTCTCCAACACCGGGAGCACCGCGCGCTACTTTCTCACCATTGAGGAACTGCAGGCGATGGGGGGGCGGGCCGTTGGGCGGAACCTCACCGTCTCCGGGGCGGTGCTGGGGGATACCATCGTCTACGACCCCGGCATCCCGCGCCTCACTTTCACCATCGTCCACGTCCCCGGCGACCCGAAGGAGGTGGAGCGGGCCGGAGGGTTGGCCGCGGTGCTCCACGCGGCCGTCAACAATCCCAATGCCCCGCGCCTGGAAGTGGTCTACAACGGGGTCAAGCCCGACCTCCTGAAACACGAATCCCAGGCCATCATCCGGGGGCAGTTGGGGGAGGACGGACGCTTCTACGCCGACGAGTTGCTCCTCAAGTGCCCCACCCGCTATCAGGAGGAGGTCCCGGAGCAGGCGGGAGGAGCGCCGTGATGCTGGCGGAAGTCGGAGTCGCAGCCGTCGGGCTGGCGCTGGCGACGGTCCTCTACGCCACCCTCGCCGCCGGGATCGCCGCGCGGCGGGACGACCCGCGCTGGGCGGAGAGCGCCCGCAACGGCGTCCTGGCGACGGCGGCCCTTCTGGGATTTGCCGTCCTCCTGCTGGTGGCGGCCTTCCTGAACGACCGCTTTGAGGTCCGCTACGTCGCCCAGCACTCCAGCCGATCCCTTCCGCTCTACCTCAAAATCTCCGCCCTCTGGGCCGGGCAGGAGGGGTCGCTGCTCCTCTGGTCGTTCCTGCAGGCGCTTTTTGCGGCGCTGGCCCTGAACCATCGGCTGGGCGGGAGGACGTCGCCGGATTTCTCCCCCACCGCCGTCCGCTGGGCGGCCGTCTTCCTGAACCTCACCACCGCCTTCTTCGCCGGGGTCACCCTCTTTCTGAGTAATCCCTTCGTCCAGACGGCCGTCGTCCCGGCCGACGGGGCGGGCCTGAACCCGCTCCTGCGCCACCCCGGTATGGTCTTCCACCCCCCGACCCTCTACCTGGGCTACGTCGGGCTGGCGGTCCCCTACGCCTTCGCCATGGCGGCGCTGATCACCGGGGAGGTGGAGGACTGGACCCGGCGGGTGCGCCGCTGGACCCTGGCGGCGTGGCTCTTCCTGGGACTGGGGCTTCTGCTGGGCGCGCGCTGGGCCTATGACGTCCTCGGCTGGGGCGGCTACTGGGCCTGGGACCCGGTGGAGAACGCCGGGCTGATGCCCTGGCTCACCGCCACCGCGCTCCTCCACGGCGGCGCGATGCAGGAGGAACGGCGGGGCTTCCGCCTCTGGAACGTCCTGCTGGTCGCCGCTTCCTTCACTCTGGTCCTCTTCGGCACCTTCACCACCCGCAGCGGGATGATTCAATCCGTCCACGCCTTTGCCCGCTCCGACCTGGGGCCGTACTTTATCGCCGCCATCCTGCTGGTGCTGGTGGGATCGCTGGCCCTCATCGTCCACCGCCGCCGGTTGCTGACGGGCCCTTCGGAGGGGGCGTTTCTCTCGCGAGAAGGGATGTTCACCCTCGCCCTGCTCCTCTTCACCACCTTCACCGTCTCGGTCCTGGTGGGCACTCTTCTGCCCACCCTCACCGAAGCGCTCACGGGGGACCGGTTTGAGGCCAGCCCGGAGTGGTTTGACCGGGTGACCGCCCCGCAACTGGCGGCGCTGCTGCTGATTCTGGCCTTCTGCGCGCTGGCCGACCGGCGTCTGGCCCGCCTTCGGGGCCGCTCCCTGCGGGAACTCTGGCCCGGCGCGCTGGGCGCGGTGCTGGTGGTGGGGCTGGCCGCGCTGGCGGGCTTCACCGACCCGCTCTCCCTGCTGGGCTTCTTCCTCATCGGGATGGCGGCGGGGACGGCGATCGGGGAGGTGGCGCGGGACGTCGCGGCCCGCGTCCGTCGGGAGGAGGGGCCGCTCCAGGCCTTCTGGGCCCTGGCCGACCGCAACCGCCGCAAGTACGGCGGCTACATCGTCCATCTGGGCATTTTACTGTTGACGGTGGGCCTCATCGGCACCCGGATGTATCCCCTGGAGCGGGACCTGACCATTGTCTCCAGGGAGCCTGTCCGGGTGGGCCGCTACACTCTGGTCTTTGAGGAACTCCGGCAGGACCTACTGGATGACCGGCTGGTCACCTGGGCGGTCGTACAGGCCTATCAGGGGGACCGCTACCTGGTCACCCTGCAGCCCCGGCTGGAGCAGTACATCACCATGGAGCAGACGGTGACCACGCCCGCGCTGCGCGCGGGTCTGCGGGAGGACCTCTACATCGTCCTGGCGGGCTGGACGGCCGAGGGGACGGCGGCGACTTTCACCGTGTACGTCAATCCGCTGGCGTCGTTCCTCTGGCTGGGGGGACTGGTCTTCCTGGCAGGCGGCGCGCTGGCGTTCTGGCCTCCGGCACCGGAGCGGCTGTCGGTGCCGCAGCGGCGGCGTCGGCGGGTGTGGAACGCTGTTGCTCTGACGGCGGGGCTCCTGGTGCTGATGGCTGCCGGGTTGGCGATGTGGGGGCCGGGCCACGGCGCGGTCGTTCAATCCGCCAGGCGGCCGATCCCCGGACAGGCCGCGCCTGATTTCACCCTCACTCTGCTGGATGGCTCCACCTTCACTCTATCCGGCCTGCGTGGGCAGGTGGTGGTGGTCAACTTCTGGGCGTCCTGGTGCCCGCCCTGTGAGGAGGAGACCCCCGACCTGCAGGCGGTTTGGGAGGAGTATCAGGGGCGGGGGGTGGCCTTTGTGGGGATTGCCTACAAGGACGACGAGCCGATGGTGCGGGACTTCATCGCCCGCTACGGCGTCACCTATCTGATCGGCCTGGACCTGACCGGGGACCTGGCTGCCCGCTACGGCCTCACCGGCGTCCCGGAGACCTTTGTGGTGGGCCCGGACGGGCGGGTGGCGGCCTTCTACATCGGCCCGGTCACCGCGGAGCAACTCCGCGCCGACCTGGACGGCCTGCTGCCCTGATGGCGCATAGCAAGGCCGTCTACTTTTGAACATGAGCCTAGCCACCTGACACTTTCGGCTCATATCCAGACCTCGTGCAGGCGGGGTCTGGCCTTTAGCGCCCCCTCATCCCCCTGGCCCCCTTCTCCCCCGCCGCGGCGGGGGAGAAGGGGGAAAAGAG
>CAKZOY010000465.1 GCA_937138275.1 uncultured Chloroflexota bacterium | reverse complement strand
CGCTACGCTTCGTGGCTGACTACGAACAACGCCACTTCGCTATGCTCCGTGGCTCACTACAAGCCGTTCGTAGTGCGCTACGGCGCGAAGCGGAGTAGCACACAAAGATTTTCCTCTCACCGCCCCAGCAACCGCAGCAGAGCCTCCAGCCCGTAGTAGCCCGCCAGGGCAAACAGGATGTTTTTGACGATTTTCCCCGCCGCGCAACTGGTCAGAAATTTCCAGAGGGGAAAGCGCAGTGCACCGGCAATCATCCCTCCCACATCAAAGACCGGGTTGGGGATCACAGCCAGCACAAAGATGACCCAGACTCCGTATTTTCGCACCCAGGGGTAGACGCGCTCGTAGATCGGACGGCGGGTCACCAGCGTCTGACCGCTGTAGCCGAGCATGTAGCCGGAGAGTTCCCCCAGCGCCTGCCCGACCCCCGCCACAATCCCCACCAGCCAGGGGTTGAAGACGCCCCCCAGCACCGAACTGACGGCAAGCCCGGGAATAGGGAAGATAATGGTGGCATTGCTGAGCAGTCCCACCAGAAAGACGGCCGCGTACCCGTACGCGGCCAGTTCCTGGAGCCGGTCCCGGAAATAGACGGCCGCGGCCAGCGCGCCGACGATGACGATCCCGGTCAGCACCTGGATGACCCGCAGATGGGCAGGAGACGGGGGAGTGGGCTGGCGGGTCGTCATCGGGCAGACCTCGGGAAAGGGGCCCCCAGACGAACGATGTGCGGGGCAACGATCCCGCGGGTCGCGTTGCAGCAATCCACCACCCGCCGCGCCCGCTCCACCACCCGCGCGTAGTCCAGAACGCGGTGCCCGGTGACAATCACCACGCAGTCCGCGGCCGCCAGTTCCTCATCGGTGAGGGGGACAGACTCCAGGATACAATTCGGCCGGTAGAAAACGTCCCCTCCGACGGAGAAATGAGAGATGTAAGGGTCGTGATAGCGCACCTGCGCCCCGCGGGCCAGCAGCAACTCTATGACCCGTTCGGCGGGGGAATTGCGGGGGTCGTCCACGTCGGGCTTGAAGGCCACGCCCAGCACCAGCACCCGCGCCCCTTTCAGGGGCCACCCATCCTGCGAGAGCGCCTCCGCCACCAGGCCCACCGCGTGGTACGGCATCTCCTGGTTCACCTCCGCGGCCAGTTCAATGAACTTGGTGTAGAAATCGTACTCGCGGGCCTTCCAGGAGAGATAGTACGGGTCCACCGGGATACAGTGGCCCCCCACCCCCGCCCCCGGATAGAAGGGCATAAAGCCGAAGGGCTTGGTCCGGGCCGCCTCTATGACCTCCCAGAAGTCTATCCCCATCCGCTCCGACAGTAGGGCCAGTTCATTGACCAGCGCAATGTTGACCGCGCGGAAGATGTTTTCCAGGAGTTTGGTCATCTCGGCGACGCGAGGCGAGGAGACGGAATGAACCGGCGCGCCCATCTGCCCCAGCAAGTCGCAGGCCAGGCGGGTGGATTCGGGGGTCAGGCCGCCCACCACCTTGGGGGTGTTGTAGGCCGACCACTGTTTGTTGCCGGGGTCAATCCGTTCCGGTGAGAAGGCCAGGTAGAAGTCCACCCCGGCCCGCAGACCCCCCGCCTCCAGGATCGGCTGGACGACCTCCTCGGTGGTGCCGGGGTAGGTAGTGGACTGGAGGACTACCAGTTGGCCCGGGCGCAGGCGGGGGCGCAGGGCCTCGGCCGCGGCGCAGACGTAGGAGAGATCGGGGGCGCGCTGGGCGTCGTATGGAGTGGGTACACATATAAAGACCGCATCGGCATCCTGGACGACGTCGTAGTCGGTCGTGGCGCGGAACTGCCCGGATTCCACGAAGGGACGGATGTCTTCAGCGGGGACGTCGGCGATGTAACTTTCGCCGCGGTTCAGCGCGGCGACTTTCCGTTCATCCACATCCACGCCAATCACCGGGAACCCAGCGCGGGCGAACGCCACTGCCAGCGGCAAGCCCACGTACCCCAGCCCAATGACGGCGACCCGCGCGGTGCGGGAGGCGATTTTGTCCGCGAGCGAATAATGACCTGACATTTATCCTCCAAATATCAAGGGAGATAAACGGTCTCCACCAAGCACGGCGGTGGAGGCCAGGTCCCGGTCCCATCTACTGGAAGGTAGGCACTGCGACCATCCAGCTGAACGTCCAGGACAATCGGATGGGGACATGTCGGGGGAGAGCCCTGCCAGACCGGCAAGTTGGCCTGGGGAAGGTCCAGGATTCGGAAGTAAGTCTGTCCCTGATAAGTGATACGAATAATAGAGGCTTCTGTTCGCAGGTGCAGAGGTTGCGCGGGGTCTGCGAAGGGATTCCCCTCTATAAGGGCAATCCCGTACTCATCGGTTACGGCGCTCAGGTCAGGCGTGTCGTCAAAACGGCCCTGGTTGCGCCAGCGGAAGGCAATCTGAGGATCTATCCGGGTGGTCAGGACGTTGCTAAAATTAAAATCCCGGTAATAGGTTCCGTTGATTCCCGGTTGAGTCGCCTGGACATCGCGAAACAGGCGGTCCTTTGGAATAGGTTGCAGCGGGATGCCCAGGGCCGAAGAACCGTAGAGAAGCGCCAGTTGCCGACCGATCCAGACCCCTTCGTGAGTCTGCAGTTCAAATCGTAGTGAGTGGATGCCCTCGTTCAAGTAAACGGTCCACTGATCCCGCTTGTAACAGTTGTCGTCCAGCCAAAACCACTGCTGCGGGCCGAAGACCACCTGATCGTCTATCCACAAAGTCGCATACGTGCGGCTGGGGGTCAGAAGGGTAAAAGAGTAGGTACCAGCGGCCGTAATCTGCAGGTAGCCTTCCCATCGGGCCGATGCATCCATCGGAAAATTGTCGGGAAGACGCTCGGCATCGGTCGGGGGTTCGGCGCGAAAGGCCTCCACCCGTGCCCCAACCACTGGCCGACCGTTTTGCCCCAGAACTGCAAGGCGATACAGGGTCGGGATTGCCTGGTGAATCCAGTAGTTATTCCCAGCATATCGCCATTCCGGAGGGAGGACGGTGGGATCGGCGTAATACGCGTTCCAGTAGTGATGTGGGGATGTCGGGGGTTCCTGCCAGCGGCCATTACCGGCATTCTGCGCCCCCATCCGTTCCCGCACCTGGCGGCCCTGGCGATACTGGAACTCGTAGAAGAAGCCCCAGGCGGCCCACGGCCCCCAGCCCCCCGGGTAATCGGCGCTCATCATCACGCAATCCAGACGACGGCGGTCGCCCTCATATCGCTCCTGCCAGCACTGCAGGGGCAGGTCGGGCATGGCTGCGGTGAGCGGGGTCAGCCAGACGCTGCCCACTTCGGGGTGATGCCGGCCCAGATGATGGCCAAGTTCATGGATCAGCGTCCATTCTACAACCATAAATTCCGGATTGTTCGCGGTGTAGATCGGTTCGTAGTCCCCAAATCCCCATCCCACGTCCGGCGTAGCGTCTAACTGGGCGGGGAAATTGGCGAAATCGACCGCTCCATTAGATACCACAATGACTCTATCCAGACGCACGCGCGGCAGGGTGTGACGCCGTCCCCCCAGGTACTGGTCCTCGGCATGATAGAAGTACTCGTTCATCTGGGCAATTTGCCGCTGGGCCCAATCTTCCCAGGAATAAGTACCGGCACGGTAGGGCGGAGTATCGGGAGGCTGGGAGAACCAGCGGAATCCGGCGCGGGGACGGGCCCACTCCGGCACATCTTCTACCCTTCCCCGGGGTGCGCTCTCCACCCAGTCGTATACATCCTGTTCCACCACAAAAGCCACGGAGAGCGCGTCCGTATAATCGGCCAGGTCGTTATTGTGCTCCCAGGCCCCTTCGTTCACTTTGTTATCCACATCCACCACGGCCTGGACCCGGTAGGGACCATCCCTCCAGCGTCCGTCGCCGAAAGCGCGCCCCTGTCCTTCGGCATCCGCATATTCAAACATCACCGGCCCACTGTGCGCAGGAAGGCCATCGCTACGTATCTTCACCACACTTCCGGGGACATTCCCGGTGGGGTCCAGGGTCTGCCAGAGGAGGGTGAACGGCCCGCTATCTATCCCACCTTTGTTGGCGACATAGGCCCGAAATTGAACCGAATCACCCACATCGGGCCAGTTTTTATCATCATACCAGCGGTATCGGGGCAACCGTTCTATGTACAGCAGGTCCAGATCCGGCGTGGAAGCGATGTTCCACTCCCTCGGCGGCACCTCCGGGGACATTCTCCGGGAGCACCCTGACGGTTGACAGAACAGGCTCAGGGCCATTCCCAAAAACAGTGGTAGAAGAGAAATCCGTTTCAACTGATATTCTCCCGAACAGCGCGCAGAAACCCCAGATGGGGATGAACAGGATTGGGATACGTACGCACCTGAAACCCTTGGGCCTGCAGGAAGGATACCAGGTCTCGGTGACTGTATGGTGTGACTCCCTCATGGTATTCCATCACCAGGCGAGCGATACGCGGAAAAACCGCATCGGGGGCCTGGAATAGAATATCGTATTCGGCGCCCTCGCAGTCCATCTTGAGAAGGTCGCAATAACGGGTCGCGGTTCTCGCCAGGGCATCGGCAAGGGAGAGCGATGTAACCTCTATGTGGTGATCCGAGGGCCTGGCTGTTCCGAACTGTAATGGTTCGTTGCTGGAGATATCCAGGTAGACCCTCCCTGTCTGCGCCGCGATCGCCTGATCAAACGGATACACGTTCTCCACTCCGTTGCGGCGCAGGTTCTCCTGCAGCAGACGGAAAGACTCCGGGAACGGTTCAAAGGCGTAGACCACATTGGTCGGATGCCGGGTCGCGGCAAAAATAGCAAAGTCCCCAACCCCTGCTCCCACATCTATCACCGTCCACTCCGCGCCGATTGGAACGCCGTACCGTTCGTAGAACCGATCCAGCCAGGTCTCCTTGATGATCCAGATGTCCATCGCGCCCCGGACGAGGAAGCGCACGCCGCTCTTTCGCAGGCGAACTTCGCGGACGCTCTGGAAACCCGGCCGCAAAAATGTTCGGAAGATGAGTACCGGATCCCGAAATCCGGCGAACAACCGGATCACGGAGGCCGTATAGTAACCGTATTTGCGGAACACCGTCTTTTTCACTAAAACTCCCCGCGCCGGAACATCCCGCCCGCCAGGGCGTAGCATCCGGCGGCGACCAGCAGGGTGGCCTGCAAACCGATGTGAATCGCCAGGGCCACCGAAAGCGCCGACCCCATCACCGACATCACCCCGTTAATCCCCCAGAGCCAGGGCACCACCCCCGGCCGCTGGCTCCCGGCCCGCCGAATCCCCAGCGGGAACGGCATCCCCA
>CAKZOY010000464.1 GCA_937138275.1 uncultured Chloroflexota bacterium | reverse complement strand
GCGGGGCGATCCGCTCACCCGGCCGCTGGCGATCGGCCTGGCTGCCGGGCTTCTGGCCCTCCACACCTACGGGATGACTGATGCCCTGGCCCTGGGCTCCAAACCCGCCGTCGTCTTCTGGTTCGCCCTGGGCCTGATCGCCGCAATGGAAAAAACGTATTACGCAACACGTATTACGCAATGATGAACTTCTTGTCTATCGCCGCCAGCGCCCTCTGGATTCTGGGCCTGGCCCTCCTGCTGGCGGCCCTCAGTTGGTCGTACTGGGTGGTCCAGACCGAGCGCCTCCGCTGGGGGGAGATACTCCGCCGCCCCGGTGTCCGGAGGATACTGGGAATCGCGCTGGCCCTCTTTTGCGCCGGGCTGGCCGCGACGGAAGCACGCATCTGGGCTCGGGCCCTGTGGGGAGTACTGGCCGTCCTGTGGATCGTTCAGGGATGGTGGCCCCGGAAGGAGAAGCAGTGAGCAAAGAACCCGGGCAGGTTGCCCAATCGCGCGGCTTCGGCCTTCGCGCCCCTCTCACCGCGCGAAGCCAGATATGGCGCTGGCTCATTGGCATCGGCATCGCCGCCCTCTCCATCTGGCTGCTGGCGCGGGAGATCGCATGGCCCGATGTGGCCCGCTCCCTGGCTGCGGCTGACTACCGCTGGGTAGGTCTGGGGGTGGCTGCTATCGTCGGCACCTTCTTCACCCGTACCTATCGCTGGCAGGCCCTCCTCTGGCACACCCGCGTCCCCGCCCGCCCGGCGATGACCGCCCTTCTGGTGGGTCAGGTCGTGAACTTGATCCTCCCGATGCGCAGCGGCGACGTGGTGCGGGCGGTGTGGATCGCCCCGGAAAAGGACACCGGCGCTCCCGAAGCCCTCGGCAGTATCGCAGTGGAGAAAGTATGGGACCTGCTGGCCCTGCTGGCCTGCGGGCTCATTCTGCTGGTCTGGGTCCCCCTGCCGGACTGGTTCGCCCGTTCGGCCGAAGGCACCGCGCTGGCCCTGTTCGTGGGTGTCGGAGTGCTGTGGGTCGGCCTCCACTGGCAGGAGACGCTCTTTGACTGGGCCGGCCGTCTCCTGGCCCGATTCCCGGCCGGATGGGACCGGGCGCTCCTTCCCCGCCTGCGCCGCCTGGCCAACGGCCTGGAAGGGCTCCGCCGCCCGCGCGTCTCCGGCAAGGCCCTCTTCTGGACGGCGCTGACCTGGGGGTTGGGGGCGCTGGCCAATTGGACGGTCCTGGCAGCCTTTGGCATTCCGTCGGCGGTTGCAGCCCTGTTTCTTCTGGCTGCCCTGATGGCCGGGGGCACCGTCCCCACCCCCGGCCGACTGGGACTGTTTGAGGGCATCTGTGTCCTCTCCCTGGGCCTGTTCAACGTCCCCCAGGATGTCGCCCTGGCGGCCGGACTGGTGCTTCACGGCGTGGTGATGGGCCCGCCGCTGGTCGGCGCCGCTCTCCTGGCCCTCTGGTCGGCCCGCCGCAGAGGTGCATCGTGAGCGAAATCCGTTTCTCTGTCATCGTCCCCGCCTACCAGGCCGAAGCGACGATCGGGAAGTGCGTGCGCGCCCTGAACGAACAGACCGTCCCCAGAGAGCATTATGAGATCATCGTGGTGGACGACGGTTCCACCGACCGGACGGCCGATGTGGCCCGCCAGGCCGGCGCCGACCGGGTGCTGACCATCCCCCACGGCGGCCCCGCGGCTGCTCGCAACGCCGGAGCGGAGGCCGCCCGGGGCGAAATCCTCCTCTTCACCGACGCCGACTGCGAGCCGTTCCCCGATTGGATAGAGCGGATGACCGCCCCGTTTGCGGACCCTCAGGTGGCGGGTGCGAAGGGGGTGTACCGCACCCGTCAGCGGAGCCTGATCGCGCGCCTGGTGCAACTGGAGTACGAGTTCCGTTACGAACGTATGGCCCGCCTGCCGAGCATTGACTTCATAGATACCTACGCAGCAGCATACCGGCGCGCCGTCTTTCTCCGGGAGGGCGGATTCCCCACCGATGTCCCTGTCCCCTCGGTGGAGGACATAGACCTCTCCTTCCGTCTGGCGCAGGCAGGGTACCGGCTGGTCTTTGTCCCCGACGCGCGGGTCTGGCACACCCATCCCTCCACCCTGAAGGCCTACCTGGCCCGCAAAGCCCGCTACAGCTTCTGGCGAGGGCTGATCTATCTCCGGCATCCGGAGAAGCGAAGGGGAGACACCCATACCGACCCCGCGTTGAAGAGACAGTTTGCCCTGCTCTTGCTGATGCTCCTTTCCCTTGCTGGGGGGATCATCTGGCGTCCGCTGTGGTTGGTCGCGGGCGGGGCACTCCTGGCCTTTTTCCTCACCACCCTGCCCTTTGTCCGCTGGGCCGGGCGTCGGGATCGGGCCGTTGCTCTGGCCTGGCCCTGGGTAACCCTGTTGCGGGGACTGGTGCAGGGCACCGGATTGGCCTGCGGACTCCTGTACCATCGCTGGCCGCGCCGGACTGCTCGCCCGATCCCGAAAAAGGCCCAGGAATTCCCATCCGATCCCCGGCCATGAACCGTCCCACCCGCTTTGCAATCTGCAATCTGCTTCTTGCTTCCTGCT
>CAKZOY010000463.1 GCA_937138275.1 uncultured Chloroflexota bacterium | reverse complement strand
GAGTGACTGCCGGCTCGTGATATCCGGGACGCTATTTTCATACTTTATGGTGCCCTTGGGGGCATGTTAAACTGTGGTGTTTCGGGTAGAGGGTCACTGTGCGCCTTCATAGAGGCAATCAACGCTGCGGCGACCTGAGGGGCCAGGCTCAATACTTCCTCAACCGTATCTCCGACAACGATGAGGTTGGGCAGATCAGGGCTGGTCGCCATATAGCGATAGTCGCCATCATTCAGTGAATTGCCAGATCGTACAGCATTTTTTACTCCCGATACTTGTCCCAATGCCTGCAGTTCTTGCACAAAAATTATAACCCGCTTCTTCCCGCAGTGCAACCTTGTTTTCCAAAGGGGGCTTGCGCAGAAATTTGCCCCGCATGGGGAAGGGTTAGAGTGTGGGGTTTGTGGGGGCGGCGAAGCCGCCCCCACAAACCCCACTTCTCTCTACGCCCCCTCCTGCGCCGGGCGCAGGACGGGCGGCAGGAGGGGCGAGAGGGCGGCGCGCTCTTCGGGGGTGAACGCCCCCAGGAGCACTACCGCCAGCGGGTAGGCCACCAGCAGGACCAGAACCGCCAGCGGGACGCTGACCTGCGCGGCGGCGCCCGTCGCTGCGCCCGCGACAAGCCCAGCCAGGATCAACCGCCCCAGCAGTTGCCCCCAACCCACCGCCCCCGTATGGCGGCGCAGGCCGGCATAGAAGAGGACCAGCAGGAGCAACTCCCCAGCGATGATAATCGCCGCTGAGGCGATGTAACCGAATCGGGACACCAGCAGCAGGTTCGCCGCCACCGTGAACACCACCCGCGCCCCCGACGTCCACAGGACGTACCGCTGCCGGTTCAGAGCGATGAGGACGTAGTTGGTCAGACTGTTGATCCAGCCGAAGAGGACCGACCAGACCAGGATTTGCAGGGCGATCGCGCCGTGGGGGAGGAACGCCCGGCCGCTGAGCAGCCCCACCAGCGGCGTCGCCAGCAGGGTGACCAGCACCGCCGTCGGCAGGGTCAGCGCGGTGAGCAGTTTGACGGAGAGGCGGTACGTCTGCCGCAGGGCCCCCAGGTCCTCCACCGCCTGCCGCGCCACGACCGGAAAGACGGCGAAGGTGAAGAACGACGGGATGATGTTCAGCGCGTCCATCCACTTGCGCCCCGCGTCGTACCAGCCCACGGCGACGTCTCCCTGCAGCCGTTGCAGCAGGACGACGGTGACGCCGGGGAAGAGCGCCTGCAGGAGGAGCGAGAGCATCAGGGGCCAGGATTCCCGCGCCATCGCCCGCAGGAGGGAGGATTCCACCCGCTCCCGCCCCGGCGGAGTTCCCCGCCAGAGGAGACGGTAGGCCATCAGCGCCAGAATCCCCAGGGTGGCGAAGTTGGTCACCACCGAGGCCGCGGCCAGGCCGAGGATGCCCAGTCCCCCTACCAGCACCAGCACCCCCAGCGTCACCTTGATGATGGTGGTGACGGTCTGGATCGCAGCGGGGTACTCGTGCTTTTCGTAGCCGCGGAACAGGGCGGAGAGGCCGTAGGCGATGCTGCCGGGGAGCAGCCCGGCGTAGAGCAGGAGGACGGCCCAGACGGTCTCGTCGGCCAGCGGCGACCCCAGCGACTGCCACCCCGCCAGGAACCCACCCAGGAGCGGGATCGCCGCCGCAAAGAGCATCAGCCGCAGCGCGCTGGTGTTCAGGAAGAGATACCAGGACCGCTCCCGCTGTCGGGCCACTTCCCGCATCAGGAGCATATCCAGCCCGAAGTTGGCGATGATGTCAAACCAGAGGTAGATGTTGACCGCGGTAGCGTAGCGGCCGTTCCCTTCCGGCCCCAGAATCCGCGCCATCAGCGCGGCGAAGGCCATCTCTATCGCCCGGTTGAAGAGGTTCAGCACAATCGGCGCCAGCGAGTTCTTTGCCACCCGCCGGAGGGTGTTCCCCTCGTCCTCTTCCCGGTAGAAATAGCGCCAGAGGTAGAGGCCGGTTAGGAAGAGGAGCACCATCCCGGCGACAAAGGAGATGAACGCGCCGATTTTGACGCTGTTGGGACTGTACTTGAAGCGCACCGTCCACGCGCCCGGTTCCAGATAGACGCCGCGAAAGTTGCCGTTTGCCAGGCAGACGGGGACTTCCCGCTCCGCGTCCTCTCCGGCCCCCTGAGGTCGGACGAACGCCCGCCAGCCGGGGAAGTGGCTATCCGCCAGAACCAGCCAGGACGCCGCCGGGACCGACACGTCCACCAGCACTTCGTTCAGCCCATAATGGGTGACGGTCTGGGGGACGGGGTCCGCTGGGGTGGGGGAGGGTGCCGTCGGGCCGCAATTCTCCTCCAGGACCACGTAGTGGTGGACGTCGTAGGTGCGCAGGGCCTCGGCGACGTCGGCGGCGGCGAGGGAGGCGGAGGCCGGCAGGGTGAAGGCGCGGGGGAGCGCCCCCAGGTTCTCGTACACCCGCACCGCCCCGTCCTGGTAGACCGGCCGGTACTTTGCCGGGTTGGGGATTTCCACCTCGGTGATGATGTATTTGACGTTGAGCAGGTCCATCAGGGGGCTATCCAGGCTGGACCAGGTGCGGAGGGAGGCGATGCGGTTGTAGAGCAGTTCGTCCTGGGGCTCAATGAGCGCCATGTAGTCGGCGTACTGGCGGGGGAAGATGGAGTCGTACCCGGCGACCGTCTGCAGATCGTAGAGCATACCGCTGTTGGCGTTCATCGTCTTGGTGGTGCCGGGCGGGGTGAAGGTCGCGTACCGCCAGAGAGAGGGGTCCCGCCGCAGGAACTCCACCACCGGCGGGGTGTATTCCAGCAGTTTCGGGTCCACGGCGGGGTTGAACCCCGTGCCGAAGGCGACAAAGTCCACCACCAGTACCCCGACGGCCAGAAACTCCCAGACCGGGCGCCCGCGCAGGTAGATGGGGCACTGACTCACCCGCAGGACGATCCCCGTGGCGGTCAGCAGGAGGCCGAAGACCGCCCCCCAGAAGAACTCGTAGGAGTAAAAGGCGCGGTGGTCGGGAAAGCCCGACGGGGCCAGGGCCAGGCTCCGGAAAATCCGCTCCACCAGAGGCTCTATGCGGGCGAAAAACACCCGGCTCAGGACCAGCCCGACGAGGGTGACCACTCCTCCCCAGAAGGCCAGCGCGGCCAGAGCGGTCGCCGCGGAGGGGGCGGCGTCCAGCAGGAGGAGGCGGAGGAGGCCCCGGCGCGGGGCAGGGCGGGATTCCGTGCGGGCCGCGCGCAGGCTGTCCATCCCGAACGCCGCCAGAACGGCCACTGAGAGGGTCAGCGGGAAGACCCAGCGGAAGGGGGAGTGGGACTGGTGGAGGTAGGGGAGCGCGTAGACGACGGCGTAGAGGGGGGTGCCGAAGATGCAGCCCAGGGAGAAGAGGGCCAGCAGGGCGAAGAAGGGGCGGAGGTGCGG
>CAKZOY010000462.1 GCA_937138275.1 uncultured Chloroflexota bacterium | reverse complement strand
AATGCACAGCACGGCCTGGTACAAAAATCCTCCGAAACGCCCGTTTTGCACAAGAAGAGACCGCTGATGCAGCCTCTTTGCGCCCCGTTTCGCTTGTGCCCCTTCTCCCGGGGTAAAGGGAAACCGAAAGTGGGTTAGGCGGGCGGCGGCTTTGCGGCTCGCAAAACCGGCCTTTATTCCCCGGAGCGGAGAGCAAAAGGCAGGGAGAAGAAGCAAAACACACCGGATTCGGAGGAGGGGCCCGTTGCCATCAACAGCAAGCGGGGAATCTGTCCCATTCAAAGGAGTCCCTTGGCCGGAGAGCGGGTACTGATTATAGACGATAGTAATGAGGTGCGGGATATTATCGCCAATCTCATCCTGGAGCCTGCCGGATATCGGGTGCTCACAGCCAGCAACGGTGCAGAGGGCTTCCGGATGGTTGTGGAGACACAACCGGACCTGGTGATCCTGGACGAGCAAATGCCGGGGATGACCGGGATCCAGGTTCTGCGGGCGATGCGAGAGCAGAACCTGCAGATCCCGGTTATTTTTATGACCGCTTTTGGTTCGGAGGACCTGGCTGTCCAGGCTTTCCGGTTGGGCGTGCGGGATTATGTCATTAAGCCCTTTGAGCCTCCGGAGATGGCCCGTGCCATAGACCGGGCCCTCACAGAAGTCCGACTGCGCCGGGAACGGGACCAACTGGTCGCTCAACTGGAAGAGGCGAACCGGCGATTGCAGCAGCAACTCCAGGAATTGAACGCTCTCTATTCCATTGGGCGGTCCATGACATCCCAACTGGACCTGGAGGTTGTGCTGACCCGGGTGGTGGAGGCGGCCGTCTTCCTGACCCGGGCGGATGAAGGGCTGCTTCTCCTGCTGGACTCCGAAAGCGGCGATCTGATGTTGCGGGCGGCGAAAAATGTGGACGAGCAACGGGCGAGGGAATTGCGAGTCCGGGTGGAGGACACTTTGGCCGCACAGGTTTTTCATAGCGGGGAGCCCCTGTTGATTGCCGATGGTCAGCCGAAGGTGGTCACCGGATACCTGGTACGTTCCCTGATATATGCTCCCCTTCGGACGCCGGAGCGGGGCACCTTTGGCCTTCTGGGGGTCACCAATCGGGAAAGGCAGCGGGCGTTTACCTCCCACGATGTGCGCCTTCTGTGTGCTCTGGCTGACTACGCGGCCATTGCCCTGGAAAACGCCCGTCTTTATGAAGAGACGGAAACCGCCCGGCGTAAACTGGAGGCCGTCCTGCGGGAGACGGAGGAAGGAGTGATCATTCTGGACCCGGAGATGCGCATCCTCCTATGCAATCCTGCGGCAATCGCTGCCCTGCGACTTCCAGCGGGGGGAATTGTCGGGAGATCGGCTGCCGCGTTGATTTCCAATAATACCCTTCTGAATCTCTTCTGGAAAGCCAGGCAAGGGCGAAGGACGCACTCTGCCGAAGTATGGATCCCCGGAGGCCGGATTTATAACGCCCAACTGACGCCGGTGGAAGGGGTAGGCTACGTCCTGATGCTCCAGGACATTACTCAACTGAAGGAACTGGATCGGGTCAAGTCGGAATTTCTCGCCACCGTCTCCCACGACCTGCGGGCCCCCCTCACAACGGTGCGGGGATATGTGGACCTGATGGAGAAGGTGGGGCCGCTCAACGACCAGCAGCGGGAATTCGTGGAGAAGGTGCGGCGGAGCATCACACATATTGCCGCCCTGGTCAGCGACCTGCTGGAACTGGGGCGCATTGAGGCGGAGCGGGAGCTGGAGATGGAACTGTTTCACCTGGAAGCAGTCATAGATGCCGTGGTGGATGGCTTCCGCACCGTTGCGGCTGAGAAGAAATTAGAATTGCGCTGGGAACTTATCCCCCTTCCCCTGATCCGCGGCAATCCTCACCGACTGCGGCGGGTGATAGAAAACCTCATCAGCAATGCCATCAAATACAACCGGCCGGGAGGGTGGGTCGCAGTAAGTGCCGTCCAGCGGGATGGGTATATTATCGTGCAGGTGGCCGATAGCGGTATCGGTATCCCCCCCGAGGACCTTCCCCATATCTTTGACCGTTTCTATCGCGCGCAGCGTCCGGAGACCGAGGAGATTGAGGGCACCGGATTGGGGCTTGCCATCGTTAAATCCACTGTGGAACGGCACGGCGGACGGGTCTGGGTGGAAAGCCGCCCCGGAGAGGGGTCTACCTTTACGGTCGTTCTACCGGCGGCAGAAGAGGGCGCGATGTCTTGACAACTCCGCCGTTTCCGGCTATAATCAGTTGTCAGATGTCTGACCACTGAGAGCGGAAACGGCTGTGCATACCCTGAAACCGGACCGACGATCCCTTCCTGCCCAGACCTATGAACAGTTGCGGGCGCTCATCCAGCAGGGCCGCTGGGAGCCTGGTAGCCAACTCCCACCGGAGAACGCGCTGGCAACCCAACTGGGTATCTCCCGCGCGACGCTGCGGGAGGCCCTCCGCCTCCTGGAAGAAGAAGGCCTCATCGTTCGCCGCCACGGGGTGGGTACCTTCGTCACCCCGCACCCCCGCCTGGAAAGCGGCCTGGAACGCCTGGAGAGCGTCCTCTCCCTCGCTACCCGCCTGGGGATGCAGGCCCACTACCAGAACCTCTCCGTACAGACCGTGGAGGCCGATCGCACCATCGCCGAGCAACTCCAGGTGGAAAAGGGAACCCCACTGACCCTGGTCTCCCGCACTATCCTGGTGGACGGGCGACCGGTTGCCTACCTGGAAGACTTCGTCCCCACTCGCTGGCTCTCCGCCGATGACTTCGGCGATGCGTTCACCGGCTCCGTCCTGGATGCCCTCCGCCAGCACCCCTCCCTCCGCGTCCAGGAAGCGCGCGCCGATATCATCGCCATCTGTGCCAGCCGTCCCCTTGCCCATTGCCTCCAGGTCCGGCCCGGCGATGCCCTCCTGCTTCTGGAAGAGACCCTCTTTGACGCCTCCGGCGTTCCGCTGGACTTCTCCCGCAACTACTTCGTGCCGGACCGGTTCCGGTTCTATGTGGTCAGGAAGTAAAACGTAAAAAGTAAAACGTAATGCTTAAGGAGGATTCCGATGAAGACTGAGACGTTCCGTGGCCGCGATTTCATCACGCTCCTGGATTGGAGCAAAGAGGAGATTGAGACAATTCTGGATATCGCCCTGGACCTGAAGCGACGCTTCGCTCTGGGCGAGCCCCACGACCATCTCCTGCGCGGCAAGACCCTGTTCATGATTTTCTACAACCAGTCTCTGCGCACCCGCAACTCTTTTGAGGCCGGGATGACGCAACTGGGAGGGCATGCCCATGACCTGACACCGGGCCAGATTTACACCCCGGCGCTCCCCGGTAAAGAGGTCGCTTATTCCACCGAGCGCGTCTCCGATGTGGCGCGCGTCCTCTCCCGCATGGGGCACGGCATTGCCATCCGCTGCTACGGCGACCCGGTGGACTGGGTCTACGGCGCGGCCAACGAGATGCTCCGCAACTTCGCCTATTGGGCCGACATCCCCGTGCTCAATATGGAAGACGACAAGTACCATCCCTTCCAGGCCCTCGCCGATATTCTCACCGTTTACGAGAAATTCGGCACCTTCAAGGGTGTCCGGTTCACCATGTCCTGGGCCTACTCCCCCAGCGTCCACAAGCCGCGCGCCGTCCCCCAGAGCGCCATCATCGCCGCTACCAAGATGGGGATGGACGTGACGCTGGCTCACCCGCCGGAAATGGAACTGGACCCCGAAGTCATCCGCGCCTGCCAAGAGCACGCCCGGATGAACGGTTCTTCCTTCCGCATTGTCCACGACTTTGAGGAAGGGGCCAGGGGCGCGCACGTTGTCTATCCCAAGGCCTGGGCGCCGGTACAGATGTTCAAGCCTCCCGTCGGCGTGGACGACCCGAAACTGGCCCAGGAGGTCTTTGACCGCTATAAGGACTGGAAGGCGACGCCGGAGTACATGGCTCTGGCTGACCCCAACGCCATCTATATGCACTGCCTGCCTGCCGACCGGGGCTGGGAGGTGACCGACGACGTCATTGACAATACCGATCCCCGGTCCGGCTGGCGCTCCGTCGTCTTTGACGAGGCCGAGAACCGCCTGCACGTCCAGAAGGCCGTGATGGCCCTGGTGATGCGCTAAATCTCCCCCGATGGGGCGATGGTTCTGCCGTCGCCCCATTACTTTTCCTTCCAGGAGGTACAACAATGGACCTTTACGGACGAGACCTGTTGACAACGCAGGACTGGACGTTTGACGAACTGATGGCGGCGCTGGAATTGGCGACGAAGATGAAGCGGGACCGCTTCAACCCGCGCTGGATGCGGGTGCTGGAAGGGCGCACGTTCTTTATGTTCTTCTACAATCCTTCGGTGCGTACCCGCCAGTCCTTTGAGTGCGCCGCGACCGAACTGGGCGGCCATGCCCAGTATCTGACCCCCGAGACGATGCGCCTCAAGACCGCCTCCACGGCGGGGGAGACGATTGAGGACGCAGCAAAGGTGATGTCCCGCTACGCTGCGGGCATCGGTATCCGCATTCTGGAGGACAAGGTCAGCCGCTACGGGGAGGGCTGGGAACTGATTAAGGAGTACGCGTACTGGGCCACCATCCCCGTCTCCTCTATGGCTGACGACCGCTTCCACCCCTACCAGGGGCTGGCGGATGTGATGGGGTGGGCAGAGTGGTACGGCGAGGGGCCGGGCCGCCCGAATTTTGAGGCCCTGCGGGGCAGGAAGTTCCTCCTCACATGGGCGCACGGAGCGCTGGCCCGCTCCTGGTGTTCCGTCCAGGAGGCGTTGTTGATCGCTTCCCGCTTCGGGATGCACATCACTCTGGCCTACCCCGAGGGGTACGACCTGGACCCCGAGGTCATCCGGTGGGTGCAGGATAACTGCGCGGCTCACGGGACCGACTTTGAGATTGTCCACGACCCCGAGGCCGGGTATGAGGGAGCGCACATTGTCTACGCGCGCAACTGGATGAGCCCCCAGGCCTACGAGGGCGGCGTCTTCCGCAAGCAGGAGGAAATCCAGAAGGCGCTCCAGCATCCCCAGTGGATTCTCACCGCCGAGAAGATGGCCCGCACGGCCAACGCCATCTTCTCCCACCCGATGCCGGTGGACCGGGGGCACGAGGTGACCGATGAGGTCGCTTCCGGCCCGCGTTCGGCCATTTACGACATCGCCGAGAACCGGCTGCATGTGCAGAAGGCGGTGATGGCGCTGACGATGGGGAATTTGTAGGGGAAAGTAGACAGGTAGACAAGGGATAAGTAGACAGGTAGACAAGGGATAAGTAGACAAGGGGTGTGGATGGGGTTGCGGTGGTGTTGCCGCCGCAAACCCGCTTTTTCAGAAAGTGCCCGGAGGTAAAACGATGCGAAAACTGGCTGTAATTGCAATTGGCGGAAATTCTCTCATCAAGGACAACACTCGTGTGCGGGTTGAGGATCAGTACGAGGCGGCGAAAGAGACCTGTTATCACATTGTAGATATGATTGAGCAGGGTTGGGATGTGGCGATCGGTCACGGGAACGGCCCGCAGGTGGGCTTTATCCTGCGCCGCTCCGAGATTGCGCACAAGGTGGCGGGGATGCATGAGGTGCCGCTGGACGTCTGCGGGGCCGACACCCAGGGGGCCATCGGTTATGCCCTTCAGCAGAACCTGCAGAACGAGTTCCGGCGCCGGGGAATCAAGAAGCAAGCCGCGACGGTGGTGACCCAGGTGGTGGTGGACCGCAACGATCCCTCCTTCCAGAACCCCACCAAGCCCATCGGTGGCTTTATGACCGAAGAGGAAGCCCGACGGCGGGCCCAGGAGGAGGGTTGGGTGGTGGTGGAGGATGCTGGGCGCGGCTGGCGACGGGTCGTCGCTTCCCCGCTGCCCCAGCGCATTGTGGAACTGGACGCGGTGAAACAACTGCTGTATGCGGGCATCATCACCATCACCGTGGGCGGTGGCGGCATCCCGGTCATTGAGGACGAGGAGGGCAATCTGAAGGGCGTCGCCGCGGTCATTGATAAGGACTACGCGGCCTCCCTGCTGGCCCGCTCCATCGGCGCCGACCTGTTCCTCATCTCCACTGCGGTGGAGAAGGTCTACCTGAACTACAACAAGCCCGATCAGCGCCCCATTGACGTGATGACGGTCTCCGAGGCGAAGCGGTACATCGCCGAGGGCCACTTTGCCAAGGGGAGCATGCTGCCCAAGATTGAGGCCATCATCTGGTTTCTGGAAGCGGGTGGCAAAGAGGCCATCATCACCAATCCGGAGAACATCGCTCGGGCGCTGCAGGGCGAGACGGGCACGCGCATCATCCCCGGCTGATGGGCCGCTGCCCAGTTCCCATCCGTCATTGACAGGAAGGGGATGGTGTGGTAAAATAGCGGTGCGAGTGGGGAGAGTCCCCCCGCACCGTACGGAGGGATGGCCGAGCGGCTGATGGCGGCGGTCTTGAAAACCGCTGTGACCGTATGGTCACCGGGGGTTCAAATCCCTCTCCCTCCGCTGGATACGGGGAGGTGCCGGAGTGGTCGATCGGGGCCGCCTGCTAAGCGGTTGTGGGGGTAAAACTCCACCCAGGGTTCAAATCCCTGCCTCCCCGCCTGGGCCCCCGTAGCTCAAATGGATAGAGCATTTGGTTGCGGACCAAAAGGTTGCAGGTTCAAGTCCTGCCGGGGGTACTGGGTTCGCCCGTAGCGGCGGGCCCCGCCGTTCCTGGGGATGAACGGGTTTCGACGGGGAAGGCCGGTCACGGACGGCGAGCCGGGGCGCTCTGACCCCGTGAACAACGGAGCAACGCAAGAATGCCAACACTTGGGCTGCGATTCCCGTCGCCGCGTAAGCGGTAGGGAAAAACCGGGCCGCCCAGGGAGCGGCCCCGTCCGCCTCCACCCATCACCGACGGGGGGAGGATGGGGCGTGACAAAGTCGGTGTGCAGGGGCCTGACGCCGATACGGTCCTCTAAGTAGCATCGGCTGAGTTCGGGTGTAGCGCGGTCGGCTGCGACTCCCCGGGCGAGAGCGAAAGTGCCGACTACGCTCGTAGATGTCCCTGACCAAATTCTCCGGACGCGGGTTCAACTCCCGCCATCTCCACAGGTGTGACGTTGTGGCGGCAGCAGATCTGTTGCTGCCACAACGTCTTTTTTATCAAACACTTTTAGCTGCTTACCTGTGCAAGCGGGGAAGGCGGGGAGAAAATTATGGGTTTTGGCGCTGGCGGCCGAAGGCCGCCAGCGCCAAAACACTCCTTCTCCGAGAGGGGCCGGATTTTACACAAGCCCCTCAGAGGCTTGTGCAGCAAATTGGTTAAGGGAGCAGCGCGCCCGTGATAAAAGGGAAAGTGGAGTTTGTGGGGGCGGCGAAGCCGCCCCCACAAACTCCACACCCCACCCCTTCCCTGTGCGGGGTGAATTGCCGCACAAGCGCTTCACGCCGATATTTGCCGAAACGAAATTTTAGGGTTATACTAAAGGTTGGTCGTTGGGATTCGCATAATTCGGGGAAGTACGTCGGAGATGAACAGGAAGCAGGTAATCCGGGAAAAACGAGATGAAATTCTGCATATTTGTGCCCGGTATGGGGCGCGCAACGTCCGCATATTCGGCTCAGCAGCCCGCGGAGAGGACGATGCGCAAAGCGATGTGGATTTCCTGGTAGAGATGGAGCCTGGTCGGAGCCTTTTTGACCTGGGAGGGCTTCAATACGAACTGGAGCAACTGCTGGACTGTCCGGTAGATGTGGTTACCGAGCGGGGGATCAGGAAGCGGTTTCGGGATCGGGTACTTCAAGAAGCGACACCGTTATGAGAGACCCCAGGGAACGGGTACGCGATATACTGGATGCTATCGCGGCTATAGAACGATACATTGGCCGCGGTCGGAAAGCCTTTGAAGAGGACGAACTGTTGCAAAATTGGTTTGTCCGACAACTGGAAATTATCGGTGAAGCGGCCCGATCATTGCCTGAAGAAGTTCGGTTGTTAGCACCAGAGATCCAGTGGCACAAAATTATCGGTATGCGTAACGTGCTGGCGCATGGCTACTTTGAGATTGATCTGGACCTTGTTTGGGATACGGTCTCCTGCGATATTCCCCTGCTGAAGCCGATGCTGGAGCATCTTTTGCAAGCGCTGGAAACCCAAGGCGAATAACGGTATCCGCCGGTATGTGCCCCCTATAAAAACTCCACAAACACCCGATTCCCCAGCAGTCGCCCGCGCGGGGTGAGGCGGGCCGTCTGTCCATCCCATTCCATCAGCCCCTGCTCGGCCAGGTGTGCCAGTTCCGCCCCGAAGACCCCCGCCAGGCCGCGCCCGAACCGGGCCCGGAAGCGGGCATCGTCTACTCCCTCCAGCAGCCGCAGCCCCATCATCATCGTCTCCCCCATCTCCAGGCGCAGCGGGATTTCCTCTACGTTCTCAGCCACTAGTCCACCCGCCGTCAGCCGCCGGATGTACTCCTCCGGATGCCGGACATTGTTCCACCGCCGTCCGCCCCACCACGATGCCGCCCCCGCCCCCAATCCCAGATACGGTTCGTTGTGCCAGTAGACCAGGTTGTGCTGGCAGACTCGCGGCCCCTCTGGCCCTATCTGCGCCCAGTTAGAAATTTCGTAGTGGACGAATCCCGCCCGCTCCAGATGCTCCTCGGCCCACTCGTACATCTCCGCCGCCAGGTCGTCGTCCGGCGGGGGAAGTTCCCCGCACGCCACCCGCTGCTCCAGCGGCGTCCCCTCCTCCAGCGTGAGCGCGTAAAGGGAGAGATGGTCGGGCTCCAGCGCCAGTGCCGCCTCCAGTGTCTCCTGCCAGCGGGCCAGCGTCTGACCGGGAAGGCCGTAGATGAGGTCCAGGTTGACGACGTCCATTCCCGCCGCCCGCGCCGCTCGCACCGCCGCCACCGCCTCCGACCAGGTGTGGCGGCGGCCCAGCAGGCGCAGTTCGTCTTCATGGACTGACTGGACTCCCAGGCTGAGCCGGTTGACCCCTGCCGCCCGCGCGGCCCAGAGATACGTTTCGTCCACCGTGCCAGGATTTGCCTCCAGGGTGACCTCTGCTCCTTCGGGAAGCCCGAATCGTCCCCGCAGGAAGTCCAGCAGACGGGCCAGCAACTCCGCCGGAAGCAGAGAGGGAGTTCCACCGCCGAGGTAGAGGGTACGGGCCCGGACTTCCGGCGCGCTCCGCGCTTCCGCCATCAGCGCCTCCCCATAGGCCGGAATCAACGACTCCAGCCCGGCATACGTGTTGAAAGCGCAGTAGTGGCAGCGGCTTCGGCAGAAGGGGATGTGGACGTAGAGGGCAACCGTTTCGCAGGGCATCATTTACGTGTTACGCATTACGTATTAGGTAGGTTCCGCTGCAGGAGGGCCACGGCGGTCAATACCAGCGCGGCGCCGAGGATTTGCGGCCATTCCATCCGCTCCCCCCAGACGGCCCAGCCCAGCGCGGCCGCAATGACCGGCTCCAGGGTGGCGACGACGCTGGCGCTGCTGGCAGGCACCCGCCGCAGCCCCAGGTTGAAGGCCAATCCCCCGCCCAGGGTGGGCACCAGCCCCAGCATGACCAGCCAGAAGAGCAGGGTGGGGGTAGTCAGCGCCCGGAGAAGGACCGGTGGCGACTGCAACGGGAGCAGGAATAGGGTGCCGAACCCCAGGCCGAAGGCAAGGGTCGCCCAGGCGGTGTGTCGCCGCTGGGCGACTTTGCTGAAGATGGTGTATGCCCCGTAGGTGATCCCCGCACCCAGCCCCGCCAGAATCCCCGGCCCGTTCAGCCGCATCCCCGTCGGGTCGTAGGCCCGGCCGACCAGCACGCAGCCCAGGAAGGCCAGGGCCAGAATCCCGCCGCGCTGCGGGGTCAACCGTTCCCCCAGAAACAGCGCACTGTAGAGCGAGACCCACACCGGGGCAGTGTACATCAGGACCGCCGCCACTCCCATCCCGGCCCACTCAATGGCATAGATGTAGACAATGTAGAAGGCCGCCACGCCGAAGAGGCCGAAGGCCAGGAAAAACAGCCCGTCCCTTCCGCTCAGTTGCAACGACGACCGCTCCTGCCAGAGAAGGACGGCGAAGAGGGTCACAGCGGCGACTCCTGCCCGGAAGAAGACAATGGTCAGCAGGGGCAGGCCCGACGCGGCCAGTCCTTTGTAGAAAAGGCCCAACGTCGCCCAGAGGACTGCCGCCAGCAGGACCAGCCCGTATCCGCCGACTTCCCGCCTCACAGGCTGACCTCAACCCCTAGATTCTGGCGACGGGCGGCCTCCAGGACGGCCGCCGCGGCCGCCACGTCTTGTACCGCCACCCCCACCGACTTGAAGAGCGTCACCTCGTCGGGGGAAAGACGGCCCGCCTTCCGCCCGGCGACGATCTCCCCCAGTTCGGCCCAGATGTGCTCCTCGGTCATCCGGCCCTCTCGGATGGGGATAAGCAGGTCGCCCGCTTCGGCCAGACTGGCGGTCCGGTGGTCTATGACGACGCGCGCCCGCAGGACGGTCTCGGTGGGAACCTCCCGCATTTCGGGAGTGTATGCGCCGACGGCGTTGATGTGAGTGCCGGGCCGGACGTGGGCATCGCCAAAGACAGGGACGGAAGAGGTGGTGGCGGTGCAGATGACGTCGGCGGGGCGGGCGGCCTCGGCAGGGGTACTGGCAATGTGGACCGGTATCCCCAGGCGGGCGCCCATCTCCTCGGCGTAGCGGCGGGCCCGGTCGGGGTCCACGTCGTACACCCAGGCCTGACGGATTTGCCGCACCGCGCAGACGGCCTCCAGTTGGGTCCGGCCCTGGACCCCCGCGCCGAAGACCGCGACCGTGGACGCATCCAGCCGGGCCAGGAGGTCGGTGGCGGCGCCGGAGGCGGCCCCGGTCCGCAGCGCAGTCAGATATCCCCCCTCCATCACCGCCGCAGGCTGTCCCGTCTCCGCATCCACAACCACCACCAGCGCGTGAATGAGCGGCAGGCCGCGGGCGGGGTTATCGTTGAAGACGGAGACAATCTTCACCGCCATCCGGTCATCGGCGGCGAGGTAGGCGGGCATGAAGAGGGTGAGGCCGTTGTGGCGGGGCACATGCACCGGCACCCGCAGGGGGACTTCCGCCTGACCCGTGGAGAGTTGGGCGAAGGCCCGCTTCATGGCCTCCACCGCCTCCCGCATCGGCAGGGCCCGGCGGACGTCGTCGGCGGAAAGAACCCGGATTCGCATCGCGTCACCTCCAGTAATTGCCACGGATTACACGGATTACACGGATT
>CAKZOY010000461.1 GCA_937138275.1 uncultured Chloroflexota bacterium | reverse complement strand
CGTAAATCCGATGCCTTCGGCGGAGGAGGTGCTGACCTATTACCAGAATCCCGCTTACTTCGCCGGAGATGAGGGAGGCGGCTATCGGGATTATGCCGCAATGCACAAAGCCCTAACTCCGCACTTTCGGAGGCGGCTGCGGGTCCTCGCCAGGCATCTGCCCAGCCGGGGACGATTGCTGGACTTTGGTTGCGCCGACGGGTATTTCCTGGAACTGGCCCGCGCGGAGGGATGGGAGATCGGCGGTGTGGAAGCGTCAGAAGGGATGGCAAGCAAAGTCGCCGGACGGTTGAATATCCCGGTGGGGACATCCCTGGACGACCTGCCGCCCCAGCGCTGGGATGCGATCACGCTCTGGGAGGTGGTGGAGCACCTTCCCCAGCCGATTACTGAACTCCGGCGGCTGAAGGAGCACCTGCGGCCGGGGGGCGCGCTGATGCTCTCCACTCCCAACGCCGGTCACTGGCAGGCCGTTCGGGCGCCGGAACGCTGGGCCAGTTACCGCCCGCCGTTTCACCTGACTCTCTTCACGGCCGAATCCCTGCGCTGCGCGCTGGAGAGGGCTGGTTTTGCCCAAATTCACATCTGGAAAACGTCCCCCCTACCCCCGCTTCCGGAATGGCTCCAACGGGCCAGTGCCCCTTTGGAGCGCCGATTGGCCGACGGCAGCGCCCGTCCGTGGATCGTTGCTCTCATCCTATGGCGGGCCGTTCGCCTGTGGGGATGGGCCTGGCAAAGGGTTGCCCGCCCTCAGGACGATATCTTTGCTACCCTGGAGGCCATTGCTTGTCGTCCGTAATCCGCGTCCTTCACATTGCGCGCTACCGCGCGCCCGCAATGGAACATAAACTGGAGTTGATGGCTGCTCAGCCTGATATGGCCTTCTGGCTGATCCGCCCCTCGTTCTGGGAGGACGAGTATGGAAAAGTTGAGGTGAAGCCAGTTGTGCCGGGGTGCAAAGTGCTTCGCGTGCCAATGCTGGGCCGATCGGCCGACCCTCATCGGGCCCTCTATCGTACGGTTGCCTTCCTCCTGCCGGCCGTCCGGCCCCACATCATCCACGCCGAAGAGGAGCCCGACAGTTTAGCAGCCCTGCAGATCGCGCTGGCCCGCTGGATGTTTGCGCCTCAGGCTAAACTGATTCTGCACACCTGGCAGAACATCAACCGCCCCAAAAAGTGGTATGTCCGGCCGGTCACGCGAGTGTCTTTACGCAATGCCGATGCTATCCTCTGTGCCAATCGCGAGGCCGTCCGGGTGCTACGGGAGATGGGATACAGAGGTCCCGCCGAAGTCATCCCGCCAATCGGCGTAGACACGCGCATCTTTCGGCCTCTGGGGCCTCGTCCGTCCGGCGGCCCCTTCCGGGTTGCCTATGTGGGACGGTTTGTACCGGGAAAGGGAATAGACACCTTGCTGGAAGCGGTAGCCCGCCTGGGCGCAGGTGTGGAAGTGTGGCTTGTCGGCGACGGGCCCTCCCGCGCCGTGCTGCAGGCGCTGGGGCAGGAACTGGGGATAGAGGAACGCATCCGCTGGATACCGCCTGTCCCGCCGGAACAGATGCCCGAAATTCTGGCCCAGGTAGATGTGGTCGTACTCCCTTCCCGAACCACGCCGGTCTGGAAGGAGCAGTTCGGGCGCGTGCTGGTGGAGGCGATGGCGTGTAAAGTGCCAGTGGTCGGTTCAGACTCTGGTGCCATCCCGGAAGTAATCGGCGATGCGGGGCTGATTTTCCCGGAGGGAGACGCCACAACTTTGGCGAATTGTCTTCGGCAGTTGGTGGAATCGCCCG
>CAKZOY010000460.1 GCA_937138275.1 uncultured Chloroflexota bacterium | reverse complement strand
AAAGATGCCGGTCAGGAGATACAGCAGAGGACGGGCGTGGGCGGGAATCCGACTCAACCGCGCGTAGAGCAATCCCACGCCCAGGAAACTGCTGGTAATCAGGAGCAATTCCCCCCAGTGAAAGCCGCCGAAGGCCCCAAAAGAGACGGCATTCACGCGGGAGAGCGGCCCGACGGCCAGTTTCCAGAGCAGAAACAGGACGATGAGCGCCCCCGACACCCCGGCGACCCAGCGACGGGTTCGGTGTTCGTAGTAGTCCCCCAGAACCGCCACCACGATCAGCCAGGCCAGGAGCAGATTGGTACCGATGTCAAAGAAGCCCGTCGTCAGCGTTTCCCCGAAGCCGTGATGCCAGACGGTGGGGATGCCGGTGAGCAGGACGCCCGCATAGACGGCCCACCAGCGCCGGGGTTGAGGGGCCATCAGGGCCGTGAGCGCCAGAGTGAGCAGACCCGCAAAGACGATCGCGTAGGCCGAGACGGTGTTGGCCAGAGCCCAGGCAGGAAGTTCGCCCACAGGTACCCCCTATTGGATTTCTGCGCGGTGCAAGAAATACCCAGGGCTATACAATGGGAAATAGACCCGGCAGGTCTGGGAAAACCTGCCGGGTCCGGGTAACCTAACCTATCCGCCCTGCAGTTCCTTCAGTTTCTGCTCCCACTTGGCGTAGAGTTTCTGGTACGTCGCCTCGGAGATGCTCCCCGCGGCCAGTTGGGCGTCCAGATTGTCCAGCAGCGCCTGGATTTCCTCCACCGTCTGCGGGGTCTTGGGGGCCGCAGGGGCGGCGGGTGCCGTAGATGTGGGCTCGGCAGGGGCCGACGGCTTCTGCATCGCCTGCGCCATCATCTGGGCCATGGTGATGCCCATCGCCGCGCCGGCCCCCAGGCCAACGCCCGCTCCCGCCAGACCCCCAGCACCTTCCTGCCGGGCCGCGTCGCCCATCGCCAGCGCGGCCTTGTACTTCAGGTAGGCGTCCATATCGCCGATGGCGCCCATCGCCGCCGCCTGGTCTATCGCTTTGGCCGTCTCCTCGGTCGGGCTGATGGACTCAATGTAGACCGACCTGAGCGCCAGCCCGCGCGCGGCGAAATCCGGCGCCGCTTTGGCCGCGATCCCCGCCGCCAGTTCCTCCATCATCGCCGGGATGTCCAGGATGGACCGGCCCAACTCTCCCAACAGGTCCGTCAGTTTGGTGATGACGATGCTGCGCAGGAAGCGCTCAATGTCGGCCGTCCGGTAGAGCCCCTGCGCGCCGACGATCTGGGTGACGAAGAGTTGGGGATCGGTGACCTGCATCGCGTAGGTCCCGAATGCCCGCAGGCGGGCCATTCGGAGCACCGCATCCCGGATGGTGATGGGTTCCGGCGTCCCCCATTTCATATTCAGAAACTCCCGCGTGGAGACGAAGTAGACCTCGGCTTTAAAGGGAGTCTCGCCGGAGAAGGCCTTGCCGATCAGGTTGACCAGCAGAGGGATGTTGGCAGTGGTGATAGTGTGCCGCCCCGGCCCGAAGACGTCCAGCGCTTTGCCGTCCCGGAAGAAGACGGCGGCCTGGCTCTCCCGAACGATGACCTGGGAACCGATGCGGAAGTCCCCCGAGCCCTGTTCGGGGAAGCGCCGGACGATCTCCCGTCCCGTGTCGTCGGCCCACTCTATGATGTCAAACACTCTTGCCATATCGCTCCTTTCGTTCGCACAATCTACTGACTCTCAGCGCCCAGGATCACCTGTTCCCGCTGGCTGAAGGTGTCGTTTGCTTCGGCGCAGATACTGCGGACCTGGCGCAGGGCCTCGTTCAACCCCTCGCCGCCGGGGATGGCGATTTCTAGGTTGTTCAGCGCCGCCTGCAACCGCTCATCGTACCCCAGCAACTGCTGGTCAAAGTCGTAGAGGCGGTCCAGTTCCTCCTCGCGGACGCGGACGGCATCAAAGAGGCCACTGTAGCCGTAGGTGGCCCGGCGCACCCGATCAATGAAAGTCTGAAGTTGGGTGATGGCGACGCCCAGGTCGTCCAGGTAATCAAACCGCCCGGCGCTGATCAGTTGCCGTTGCAGGTCCTCCATCCGGCGGCGGTGGACTGCCATCCGGGAGGCTACCGCTTCGCGGAGGAGTTTGTCGGACTCCCGCCGCATTTCCTTCTCCTTGTAGCCCTTATAGCCGGGGATCTGGCCCAGCAATTTCTCCAGCCCGGTGCGGGCATCGCTGACGCGCTTGTATAGATCGCTCATCATGGCCTCCTTAAATTAGTATATAGCAGGTAGCAGGCAGCAGG
>CAKZOY010000459.1 GCA_937138275.1 uncultured Chloroflexota bacterium | reverse complement strand
TCGCAACTGAGGGCCATCGCCAGAAGCGCCCGCTGTTTCTCGCCACCGCTGAGTTGGTGAGGGTACGCGTGCAGGTGACGGGGCTCCAGTCCGACGCGTCGGGCCAGATGCTCCGTGCGCCCCCTCGCTTCAGCGGGGGAAAGGCCCAGGTGGTAGCGCATCGGTTCGGCAATCTGGTCGCCGACCCGGTAGACTGGGTCCAGAGCGGTGCCCACGGCCTGAACGACCAGCGCGATACGCCGCCAGCGGATGGCCCGCCACGCCTCTTCGGGCAGTCCCACCAGTTCCTGCCCGTCCAGTTGCACCGAGCCGCGGACGCATTCCGACGGGTGGAGCCCCAGCAGGGCGCGGGCGATCGTCGTCTTGCCGGAGCCGGTCTCTCCGACGATTCCCAGGGCGCTCCCGCCCGTCACGGTAAAAGAGACGCCGTCCACCGCCCGCACGACGCCGCCATCGGGACGCCCGTCTACCGGAAAATACACCCGCAGGTCGCGAACCGAGAGATGGTTCATCGTCCCCTCCGCACCAGCCGGGGATGGAAGTGCCGCTCCAGACCGATGCCGACGAAGGTGAGGGCCAGGACCAGGAGCGTGACGCACAGCCCCGGCGGCAGAAGCCACCAGAGCCAGCGGTCGGTCAGCAGAAGGCCGGGGAGGTTGAGGGCGAAGCGCATCATGAGCCCCCAACTTTTGGCCGTGGGATCGCCCAGGCCGAGGAAGGCCAGGCCGGCCTCCATCGCCACGGCCCACCCGGCCGCGTTCACCACGCCGGAGATGAGCAGCGGGGCCATTTGGGGCAGGATGTGGCGGGTGAGGACATAGAGATGGCCCCCGCCGAACTGGCGGGCCATCCGGATGTAGCCGCGCTGGCGCAGACTCTGCACCTGGGCGCGGACGATGCGGGCCGTCGTCGGCCAGAAGAGCAGGGAGATGACGGCGACGGTCTGGGGAACCCCCGCACCGATGAAGGCGGCGATGAGGATGAAGAGCGGTAGCCGCGGCAAACTCATCATCCCGTCCACCAGGCGCATCAGGAGGCCGTCCAGCCAGCCACCGATGTAACCGGCGAACCCGCCGATCAGCGCGCCCAGGACCACCGTCCCCGTCGCCGCCCCCAGCGCCACGATCAGGGAGACGCGCGCGCCGTAGACCAGTTCGCTGAGGATATCCTGCCCGACGTCGTTGGTGCCCAGGAGATGGGCGCGGCTGGGGCGCTCCAGCGGCTGCCCGCTGAAGGCGCGCGGGTCGTAAGGGGCCAGTACGGGCGCCAGCAGGGCCGTGGCCCCGATCAGGGTCAGCACCGTCAGGCCAAAGAGGAGGTCTGCGCCGATGCGCCGTCCCATCTACGCCTCCCGGACGCGCGGGTCCAGACGGGCGTTGAGCAGGTCGGCCAGCAGGTTGGCGGTCAGCACCACCGCCGAGACGACCAGAAAGACGCCCTGGATGACGGGGTAATCCCGCGCGCCGACGGATTCAAAGATGAGCCGCCCCATGCCGGGGTAGTTGAAGAGGGTCTCAATGAAGAGCGCCCCGGTGACGGTCATTCCGGCATGGGCTGCCAGATGGGCGACGAAGGGGAGCAGGGCATTGCGCAGGGCGTGGCCCCACTTCAACCGCCCCTCCGGCAGGCCCTTGGCGCGGGCCACGAGCATGAAGTCCTCGCCCAGGACGCTCACCATACTGTTGCGCACCAGCAGGAATTTGGCCCCCAGCGTGCTCAGGGTGAGAGTGAGGGCGGGGAGGATGAGGTGGCGGCCGATGTCCAGTACGGCAGCCAGGAGCGAGTCGTAGCGGGCGAAGGGAGTGCGGCCTCCGGCCAGAGGGAGCCAGCGCAGTTTGGCCCCGAAGAGGATGATCAGCGCCGTCCCGACGAAGTAGACGGGGGCGTTGCTGACGATCAGGCTCCCGGTGGCGAGCAACCGGTCGGTCCAGGAGCCGCGCCGCCAGGCCGATTCCGCCCCCATCGCCAGCGCAACGGCCGACGAGAGGAGCAGCGCCGTCCCCGTCAGGAGCAGCGTCCAGGGGAGACGTCCGGCGATCAGTTGGGCCACCGGCAGGTTCAGGCGGATGGACCGCCCCAGGTCGCCGGTGATGATCCCCCAGAGGTAGCGCCCGTACTGTTCCAGGAGCGGGCGGTCCAGGCCGTAGTAGGCCGCCAGCGCGGCGCGCACTTCGGGATCAAAGACGTAGTCCGAACTCTGGGGGTCCAGCAGGGCCGCCAGCGGGTCGCCGGGCATAAGGCGCGGCAGGAAGAAGTTGACCGTCACCACGACCCACAGGGTCACCAGATAGGAGAGGGCGCGTCGTCTCGCCCTCACGCCACCTCCACCGCGATGCCGTTACCGGTCAGCCGGTAGTGCTCGGCCTGGGCGCAGGGGATACAGATGAACTGTCCGTCCCTCACCCGCGCGCGGGTCTCCATCACGCTTTCCCCACAGATCGCGCAGCGGACGGAGGCGAAGATGCGGGAGCGCGGGGGGACGGTAATCGTCATATGCTGAACAGCGAAGAGTTCCCCTTCCGGGACGTGTAACTGCTGGTAGGACGCCTCCGTCCAGAGTTCCATCAGCCGCCGGTGCTCTTCCGGCGTGGCCTCCTGGTGCTCCTGGACGATTTTGCGGAAGAGGGCGCTGGCCTCCTCCGGCAGGTTCTGGCGGAACGTCTCCACGTATTCGGCGCGCAAGGCGACCCGGACGGCGGTGCCGTCTCGCCGGGCCAGCGTCACGGCGGTCTTGCCGACGTCCCGATAGATGAGGGCGTTGTTGCCGAAGGTGCATCCGGTGACGGCCTGGATTCCATCGCTGAAGCAGTTGTTGCACTCCAGGATAGCGACGACTTCCTCCATCCCCAGGTTTTCCTGAATCCCCAGGGCCTGGATGGCGGTCAGCCCTGCCCGGACGCCCAGGGCCAGGAAGGGGCAGAAATGGCCGTGGAGTTCGCCGGCCTTCTGGAGCAGGGCCAGCGCGTCGCCCTGACGGATCAGTTCTTCTACTGTGGTTCGGGGTTTCGGGTTGAGCATTGGGCCTCCTTTGAGACGTAAAACGTGAAACGTGAGTCGTACCACCTCTACGGGTTGAATCTGGCTGGGGATTCCAGAAGAGGGCAACTCTCCGGAGGGTTGATTTTCCCCTCCCCCCTACTCCCCTCCCCATTGAGGGCGGACGGATCGTCCGCCCATACAGCCGCACGGGGGGATGGAAATGGGTTTTTGGGGCGGCGGCGGAGCCGCCGCCCCAAAAACCCCTCCCTTTCCCCCTCTCCCCCGCCCGTCAGGGCAAGGGGGAGAGGGGGGCAAGGGGGGGGTGAGGGGATAAAAGGAATCCCCGGGCGTGTACTACCTCCCTTGTTGTTTTGCTCCGCGCAGGGACGCTGAAAACGGTCAGCGAAGGCCGACCGTCGGCCGAAGGCCCTCCAGGGGCGGCTTTCAGTCGCCATCCACTGCAGGAGAGAGGTCGCCAAAAAGAAAAGGGCCACGAAGGCGGCCGGTGACATACCGGCGTGGGCCTTCATGGCCCTTTTTCGGTTTCAATCTGCGGACTTCGCCGCCGAAGCGCGGCAAAACCCGTCCGACGCTCTCTCTACCTACCTAACTTGCAAACTTGCATCCCTACTGCTGGGCGGGTACGTTCAGATAGACCCGGTGCTTGAGGAAATCCACTTTCTCCAACGTTCCCCGCACCAGTTTCTGCTCCCCCAGAAGGTTGACCAGCAGGAAGGCGTCGCCCTCCGGCTGGAGCAGGATCACGTCTTCCATAATCGGGCGCCCGGAGGCGTCGCTGACGATGTAGACCTTCGCCTCACACATCTCTCACCTCCACGGGACAAAAAACGCCACACGCCGCGCCCTTCAGGGCGGCTGTGGCGATCTTCGGATGCCTTCGGGCCGACTTCATATCGGCGCTTTCCAGGAATACTTATACCACAGAGCGCGGAATTGTCAAGCCGTCGTGACCATCAGCGGGCAACATCCCGGATGGCGCGGAAGACGCCCGCCGCGGCCGGGGGCATCAGGACAGTTTCCCTAATAACTCCAGCAGTTTGCCAGCCAGTTCAATGACCGGTTTGCCGATCTGATCCAAGTTTGTGGCAGCCTGGCGCAGTCCCTCAATGCTTATGCTGTACCACTTTCTGCTTGGTTTGGGCTTTTGCAGTTCTTCCTGCAGGCGTTTCAGGTCTTCGCGAACTTCCTCGGCCTGCTCGCCAGAGAGATGTTCCAGCATGGCGTTCACCGCTGCGGTCAGTTCCTGGAGCGTGCGCTCGATTTCGGGAGATAGCGTGCGGGAAACTTGTTGAATCAGATTGTCATTGCCCAGGTTGACTACGGAGCCGGATACGACATCGGCTTCAAAATGCCTGTGTTCGTGATAATGGATTTCTCTTGGCATTCGCTCCTCCAGGAACAACCGTTCGCGCTCCTGGCGGCGGGCTTCGGGCGTGGTGAAGCCGTTCAGCACGGCGGTCACGTTCAGGCGGATGGTGCGCCCTTGCCAGGTGGCGGGAATCTCGCGCAGGTCGTCGCGCTCGTAGGTGAGCAGGTCCTCGTAGTTTAGCCGCAGGCCGGGGTACTGCGGTGGACAGAGGAAGGACTGGACGGGGAAGGCTTCTTTGCCGGCGCTTTCGGTGAAGGTTTTGTGGATGGCCTGGAAGTGGCTGCGAATCACCGCCAGCAGGTCGCGGCGGGTGCGCTCGTCGCCGCCGACGCGGATTTCCACCCGGCGGCTGGCCGGGTCGGCCCGTACCAGGGCGCGGTTGCCGCCCTGGGCCAGGATGGCGCCCCGCCGCCAAACCTGGTTGTCCTCAATCCACTCGTGG
>CAKZOY010000458.1 GCA_937138275.1 uncultured Chloroflexota bacterium | reverse complement strand
TGGGCATCCCGAAACCTCGGTTTCAACCTGACGGCTATACCCTTTTCAGCGCAGGGATTCCACGCCCGCCAGCGCCCGAACGACCAGCGTAGCGTAGGAGCCAGGGGGAAGGGCAAAAGTCAGCAAGACCTTCCACCGTCCGGGGAACCGTTCGTCGGGAGACGGAGAAGAGGCAAGACCATCCGCAGGCAGCACAACCAGCGACCGTTCTCCCCGCGGGAGATAGGCCCGCCGCAGGAGGCGGGGTTTCAGGTCGTTCAGGGTCAGGCCTTCGGCCCGCAGGACTTTGTCCACGATAGCCGCCAGTGTGGGGTCATTGTAGACGGCGCGGTGGTGGGGGAGCGGGATCGTGGCACCGGGGGGCAAGCGGTCGGCCGGATGGGCGAAGAGGGGCAGACGCTCCCCGGCGATCTCCACGAAACCGGTGGGATTCCCCAGCAGGGCCTGCAGGTACCCGGCGGCGATGCGGTTCCAGAGAAAGGACTGGTAGGCGGTCAGGTAGAGGCTCAACAGCCGCGGGGTGACCAGGTTGAGCGCGCGGCGGAAGTCCGCCGGATGGTCGCAGAGGAAGGTGAGGACGGAGCGGAAGTTGGAGGGATGGGGGGCAATCTCCAGCAGCGCCCGCCAATCCCCCCACCGGGCCGCGGCCTCCCGCTTGAAGGCCCGCACAGCGGGCGGGTCGCCCGCCATTGGCTCGGCCAGGTAGGCCCGCAGCGCCCCTTCGGCGTCCCGTTGGAGAATGCGGCGGCCGGGGAAATCCCCCGCGGCCGTCCGGGAACCAAAGCGCTGCTGGTCAAAGTAGTTGGGTACGCCCCCCACCGTCGCCGCCGCCAGATGTCGGCCCAGGCGGTCGGCCTCTTCAGGGGAAAGGTCGCGCACGGTGATCGCAAAGCGGTTGCCGACCAGGTCGGCGGGGGAGAGAGGGCAGGCCACCCGGCCCACCCGTTCCGCCGCAAATCCCCGCCCCTCCAGGCGGTCCGGCCCTGGCCCGCGCACGGTCGCGTACTGGACGGCGACGGCGTCCCGGTCTTTCAGCGCCGGGAAGGAGATGGCGGAGAGGGGAAGGCGGAGCAGACGGGCCATCTGCGCCTGAACTTCCAGGGTGGTAATTTGCCGCTTGTACACCCGGTAGAGGAGGTATGGGCCTCCGGTCGTCGGGGGACGAATTTCCTCTTCTACCTGGAAGTCCTCCGGGACGGCCTTGAGGCGCATCGCGGCGGGCAATCCCTACGGGGTCGGCGTGAGGGGGACGACGGTCACCGGCTGGATGGAAGGAGGCGGGACCGGCGTGGCCTGGATGAAGACTACCCCCTGGAAGCCGAAGGAGCGAATAAATCCTTCCAGGAAGGAGCGGGCGTTCCGGTCGGCCGTCTCCAGAATGCCATCGGCCAGGGCGGCGCGGAGGATTTCCTGCTCGGCGGCCTGGCGCGCGGCGCTCTCCAGGTCCGGTTTCAGCCCGAAAAGGCCGGTTTCGCGGTCATAAACGAAGGTTTTCTCACTATCCAGCCGGACGACGAAAATCTCTGCCGGAGGAAGAACGAGCACCACCCGGTCGTCGTCGGTCACTTTGACATCATCCTCGCCGAGTTTCTCCAGGTCCACCCCGGCGATGACCTGCCCGTGGGCGACCAGGAGGAGTTTGTCGCCGAAGAGGAAGGCCAGCGCGCCCTGACCCGACTCGGCGGTGATGACCTTTTCCACGGTGTATACGACGGTCTCCAGCCGGCTGAGGCCGCGCACTTCCCGCACGATGGTCGCCGGGCTGGGGCGGATGGTGGGGGTGGGATGGAAAATGCTTTCCAGTTCCCGTTCCACCGTCTCCCGGGCGCTTTCCATCGGGTTGAGGCGGGCGCGGATATCGGGGGCCAGCCAGACCACCAGCGCGATCAGCGCGGCCAGCAATGCCAGGATGATGGCAGTTGTACATCCACGAGAAGCCATCTTTCCCCTCCCTGGGTGACGAAAATAGCACAAGAGGATTGTAGCACCTTTCCCCTGAACGTCAAGAAGAAGCCAGGGTCTCCAGGATGAGGGGTATGCTTCGCTTTATCCACTCCTGTACTGAGACGGAATCCGCGGCCATAACGAACAGATCGGTGGTCAAGCGGCAGAATAGAGGGGAATGGATCAGGAGAGGAAAGACGTAATCCTCTATCTGGTAATACAGCCAGGAGTAAGTGGGGGGCTCCTGCGGTCGGGAGGTCACCAGTGCCATCAGGGAGGGAGAGGCGAGCCGTTCCAGGAAGTCCCGCACATCTTCCGAGGCGACCGGTTGTACGGAGTTCAGCAGATCGGCCAGAGCGCGCAGGACGCCCGGATGTTCTTGGGAGGCCAGGGGCTCCACGAGGCGAAGGGCCAGGCGGGGACGGCGGCCGTCCAGAGCAACGAAACGCATCTCCCGCAGGTAATCTATGGAGAAAAGGAGGTCCCCTTCCGTCAGTTTTCGGCGGGTAATTTCCCAGACCGGCCCGGTCTCTACCAGCAAGCCGGACGCATCCCGGGCCAGGATGTAGGGTGCGACGGATTGGGCCGGCCCGCGCACGCCCCGCGGTCGCCCGCGGCGGTATTCCATGTGGCTCATATGCCAGGCTGGGTAGTTCTCCAGCAAGTACGCCACGGCGCTCTCCAGCGGTCCCCAGATAGCCGGGTCGTCCGTCGGAACCCGACGGAGAAGTTCCATCGTGGTGTGAAGCACCACATCGGCCCAGGGCGGGCAGGGGCGTGCGGCGATATCCGTCAGCAGGCGGCGGATCGCCGTCAGGCCCTCCTCGGGGTTCCCCCATCCCTGAACGACGATGCAGAGGTTGATGACCCAGTCCATCAGGAGACTGCCCATCTCCAGACCCGCGCGCAGAATCCGCCACGTCTCCTCGCTCCCGAAGCCCGGCGTCTCCCAGTTTATGTAGCGAGCCAGAGTGCGCAGGTGTTCCCGTTCCTCCAGCGAAAGACGGAAATCCGCCTCCAGATCGCCGGTCAGGTGATCCTCTACGGCTGCCCGTTTCACCCATGAGGTCACCCAGCGGGAAACCAGGTCCATAAACATTCGCCCCCGCAGTCCGCGGAGTGCCCGTCTGGTGAGGTCTCCAATGACAGATTGCAGAACAGATTGCACAGAAGCCTGTTGTCCGTAATCAAAAAGGGAGAGCAGGAACACCTGAGCGAAGAGGGAGACCGCGCCAGGGTTGGGCAGGCCCATGGGGCCAAACAGGTGGTTGGCCAGGTAGCGGAGGGCGCTCTCCGCGGCGCAGGGGTTGGACGCCCAGAGGTCTTTGGCTCGAACAATGCCGAAGGGCTGAACAGTGGGCGCACAGGTGCAGAGAAAGTTGGTCAGCAGGTCTGCAGCGCCGATCGCCGCGGCGGCTGCGATGAGGGCCCGTTGAGCGTTTTGTGCCCAGAGAGGGAGTGTTCCGGCTACTCTCCGGCGCGGCAGGCTGAGATGCCAGAGGATGCGCAGGAAGGAGAGAGCCTCTTCGGGGTGAGCGCGACAGCGGTCCTCCAGCGCACCGACCAGCGCCGGCTCGGGAAGGGAAGCCAGCGCAGACCAGAGAGAACGCCCCGGCAGTTGAGCCAGTTCTTCGGCCACCAGGCGGCGCAGGGGGACATAGAGGAACCAGGGAACGTCGGCCAGTTCGGCGTAGAACGCGGCGGGGTC
>CAKZOY010000457.1 GCA_937138275.1 uncultured Chloroflexota bacterium | reverse complement strand
GGGGGCATTTGCCCAGAATCACCACTCACCGGAGTGACTACCGGCTCGCGGTATCCAGGACGCTGTTTTCATGCTTTGGGGTGCCCTTGGGGGCATGTTAAACTGCGTTCAATGTCCAGAGCGTCGGGAAGGGCAATTTACCTTTCTGAGCCAGTGCGCCCTACCCGACCAGAAGGCCCACCACAATTGCGCCGACCACGATGTACAGCGCATAAACAGATAATGCCCTGGGGTTCAGCAGACTGCCCACTGCGGCCAGGGCAGTGGTGCGGGTGGCCGCGCCGGAGATGAGAAAGGCCACTGCCGCCCCTGGGCTCATCCCGGCCTGAAGGAGAAAGGCCAGCACCGGGACGGCGCTGCCGCCGCAGAAGTAAAGGGGGACGCCTGCTACCCCGGCCAGGACGATCACCGTCCAGCGTCCCGATTCCAGAAGGCCTGTGATCCAGCGGATGGGGATGAAAACCTGGAGCAACGCGGAGAGGACGACGCCGATGAGGAAGGTGAAACCGATCCAGCCCAGAATTCCCGTCAGGTCGCGGCTCAGGCGCGACCAGGAAAACCCGCGCCGGGATTGCCGCGCCGGAGGACCGGTGGAGAAAAGGGTCGGATGAAGGACCGAGGTAGGGGGAAGAAAAGAGATCAGCCACCCCGCCAACCCACTGAGCAGGATGATCCCGCCCAACTGGCTGAAGGCCAGATGGGGCCCCAACCCGCCCAGGGTGAGCAGGAAGACCTGAGGGCTCAGCATAGAGGAAGCGGAGAGGAAGGCCAGGACGGTTCCCGGGGAGACCCCTTCCTGTACCAGTCGCAAGAGGGTCGGCACCGTCCCGAAGGTGGTCAGCGGGGAGAGGCAGCCCAGACCCGCCGCGCCGAACACCGTCGCGGGTCGGGCCCGGCCCAGGCCCTGTTTCCAGCGAACCGGTAGGGTAACCTGACACAGGAGCGCTCCCAGCACCGCTCCAATCAGAACGTACGGGCCCAGGGAGAGCACCTGCTTCCAGGCGATCACCGCCGCCAGCACCAGCCCCGAGCGCACATCGGCAACCATACTTCCATAATACACTGTTCGGGGGCCGGGAAAGTGTCTGGTAAGTTACAGTTGTGTTACTCTGAACTGTTGTGTGGTGCGTATGCGTAATGCGTAAAACGTAAATCGTAAATCGTAAATCGCGTATCGCCAATCGCAATTCGTACTTGCCCATTCACACTCCTCTGCACCTCTGCATCTCTGCATCTCTGCTCCTCTACACCTCTGCACCTCTGCACCTCTGCACCTCTGCACCTCCGCTCCCCCGCTCCTCCGCTCCTCCGCTCCTCCGCTCCTCCGCACGCGGCCAACTTGCATTTTCTGGAGAGTATGTCATAATATCTGCCTGGTT
>CAKZOY010000456.1 GCA_937138275.1 uncultured Chloroflexota bacterium | reverse complement strand
AGTAGCGCTAGAGCGCCACTCCGCTGGCGCTTCGTGGCTGACTACCAGCGGTTCAGGGAAAATTTCGCTATGAGCCCGACGGTTCAGCGTCGGGCTTACGAATTCTCTCCCACGTGCGGGCGATCTCCGCGGCGACCTCTTCGGCCCCCCAACCATCCATCCGGACCGGCCATTGGGCCGCGCCCAACGCCTCCAGCAACACCACCCCCGGCGGCGGAGAGAGATTCGCCCGGCACAGGCCCTCGGGGTCGCAGAGGACCTGGCGGACGGGGCCGTCGTTCACCACCTCCCCGCCCGCCATCATGATGACCCGTCCCACGACGCGGGCGATTTCGTCCAGATGGTGCGAGACCAGGATGAGCGTCGCGCCCGTCTCCTCCTGCCAGGCGCGCAGGCGTTCCAGGATGTCCTCCCGACCCCGCGGGTCCAGCCCTGCCGTCGGCTCGTCCAGGATGAGGACGCGCGGCCGCAGGGCCAGAATCCCCGCCAGCGCCACCCGCCGCATCTCCCCGCCGCTGAGGGCCAGGGGGACCCGTCCCCCGAAAACTTCCGGGTCTAGCCCGACCGTCTCCAGCGCCCAGCGCACCCGCGCGGCGATCTCGGACTCATCCAACCCCAGATGGCGCGGCCCGAAGGCCACTTCCCGAAAGACGGTCAGTTCAAACATCTGGTCCTCCGGGAACTGAAAGGCCAGGCCGACCTGATGGCGCCGGGCGCGCGCTTCAGGGGTGCGCGCGTGGGCCAGGACGCCGTCCAGCAATACCCGCCCCGCGGTAGGGACCAGCAGCCCGGCGATGTGCTGGACGAGGGTGGATTTGCCCGAACCGGTCGGGCCGACGATGCCCACCCGCTCGCCCGGACCGAACTCCAGGTTCACCCCGCGCAGCGCCGTCCGGGCCGCCGGGGTGCCTGGCGCATAGACGTGGGTCAGGTTCTCTACACGGATGTGCATAGCGCGCTCGCCAGTTGCTCCACCGTCAGCAGGCCCGGCGGCAGCGGGATGCCCCGCGCCCGCAACCGCCGGGCGACCTCCGCCGCAAACGGCCGTCCCAGCCCCAGTCGGTCCATCTCCTCCGACTCCAGGACGACCTCCGGGGGGCCATCCAGCACAATCCGCCCGCCGTCCATCGCCAGCACCCGCCGGGCCAGTGTTGCCTCGTCCATGGACTGGGTGATCAGGATGACCGTGAGCCCGATTTCAGCGTTGAGTCGTCGGATGGTCTGGAGTACCTGCTGGCGTCCGACGGAGTCCAGCATAGAAGTCGGCTCGTCAAAGATGATGCAATCGGGGCGGGTAGCCAGCGCCCCGGCGATGGCCACCCGTTGCTTCTGCCCCCCGGAGAGCATGTGCGGCGGGTGGTGGCGGTAGTCGGTCATCCCGACAATCTCCAGTGCTTCGTCCACCCGCTGCCGGATCTCGTCGGGGGGAACGCCCATATTCTCCGGCCCAAAGGCGACGTCCTCCTCCACCGTCCCGGCCACGATCTGATTCTCGGGGTTCTGGAAGACCATCCCCACCCGCTGGCGGATGGCCTGGACGTGGCGCGGGTCGGAAGTGAGGAGGCCGTCCACCCAGACCTCTCCAGCGGTGGGAACGAGGAGCGCGTTGAAGTGGCGGGCCAGGGTGGACTTCCCCGACCCGTTGGGGCCGATCAGGGCGACGAACTCCCCCCGCTCTATGGCGAGGTCAATCCCCCGCAGTGCCAGGATGGAGCGGCCGTCCTCGGCGACGTAGTGGTATTCCAGCGCGCGCGTCCAGATGAATGGAGCCACGGACTAATCTCGCAGTGCTGCTACCCGACCTTTCCCCATAGTTCGCAGGATGGCCACCGTGGGGATGGTGACGACCAGCGCCAGGGCGATCTCAAGGGGCACGTTCATAGAGAAGACGGGCACCAGCAGGGCCACGGGCAACGTCCCCAAAAAGATCAGGATGCCCAGCACGCCGAAGGTGTTGGTCAGGGTGCCGACCACTCCGGCAACGGCCGCGGCCAGCGCCGGCCGACGTCGCAGGGGGCGGAAGGCGTAGTAGGCGGTGACGCCGATGAGGAGGCGAGGCAGGAACGCTGCCGCCAGGGCCACCAGCAGGTTGCCGCCCGCAAAGGTGATGAACGCGGCGCCGTAGAGATACCAGGTGGAGACCGCCAGCACCAGCCCGACCAGCGCGCCGACGATGGGGCCGGAGAGGATTCCGGCGATGATCGCGGGCAGGTGCAAACTGGTAGCGGCCTCGCTGGGGTTGGGGACGGGGATCAGCCCCAGGGGGGTGAAGGCCAGGACGATGGCCAATGCGCCGAAGACGCCGGCCACGGCCAGATCGTAGGTGCTCAGCCGTCCACCGATGGAACGATTTGTGACACTCATCGCAACCTCCTTTTCGTGGATTGATTGCCGCCGGAACGCAGGAGGATACTTCTGCTGCGGTTTACCAGAAAGGCGAAGCCCCTGGCGAAAACCTCTGCGTCCCCTGCGGGCTCTGTGGTTAAGAGGAGGCGATGAGCGGCAAAGGGGCGGGGCGATATGCCCCACGGGTTAGGGGACCACTTCCTCTTCGCCGTCTCGGTCGCCTCATGCGATCCCAGCGGCACCGGAAAGCGGCGCGGATGGGATGGGTCAGGGCTCACGGCCCGGATCGGGTCCATGGCAACTCCACCCTGGATTTTACCACATATTCTCCGGGATGCAAATGGGCAGACCTTTTCCCCTCTCGCCGTAACTACCTACCCAATCGGTGCGGTTGCCCAGGCTGGCGGTTGAAACTGCGCCGGAGAGGGCGCTTCGCGCCGGGCGACCGCCTGCGCGGTCGCTCCGGTGGCATCCACAGAAATAGACGCCCGGCTACAAGCCCTCTAGGGGCGATTTTTGCACCTTGAAAAATTCATCGGGCAATATGGTCCCCCCTTGATTTGACGATCCCGGCGTTATACGTGTGCCCCTCCCCCCTACCCCCCTCCCCGTTGCGGCAGCGCCGCACGGGGAGGAGGATTTTGTAAAGGTTTTGGCGCTGGCGGCCGAAGGCCGCCAGCGCCAAAACCCCCGTAAGGGCAAGGCTTGTCCTTACCCTTTTCTCCCCGCGGGCGCAGTAGGGGCGGACGATTCGTCCGCCCTCAACGGGGAGGGGGGCGAGGGGGGTAGGGCATCACTGCCTCACCCAGGGGTGCCCCCCGCCGGATGAAAATCCGACTTTTTCAGCAGCCCCCCTTGCCCTGCGGGCGGGGGAGAGGGGGGAAGAGAGGGTTTTTTGGGGCGGCGGCGAAGCCGCCGCCCCAAAAAACCCCATTTCCATCCCCCTCCCCGCGAACGCCGCAGTGGGGAGGGGGGTAGGGGGGAGGGGAAATCTCAACCCTCCGGTGGATCACATCCTTCTGGAATTATAAGCCGGATTCAATCCATAGGGGTGGTATGACTTTTTGAGACTTTGCCAGAAGTGATACGACTTTACGAGATTCAACAATGGACATAACCTGTACAAAACATTGACAACACTTGACAAAAGTAAGGGAATCTGGTATAATTATATCCAGGAGGACAGATGATGGCGGGAGACGATCCGCTCTACAATCTGAAGGCCGTCGTCCAGAAGACGGGAGTGGCAGAGCACACCCTGCGCGCCTGGGAGCGCCGCTACGGGATTCCCGCGCCGCGGCGCACCCCCTCCGGTCGTCGCCTCTACTCCTTGCAGGACATAGAGACCATCCGCTGGCTCCTGGCCCGCCAGGCCGAGGGGATGACGGTGGGGCAGGCCGTGGCGCTGTGGCGCGCCCTGACCGCCGCCGGGAAGGACCCGTTGAAGGAATACGCCCCCACCATCATTTCCACCTCTCCGGCCGGGAGTTCCATCGGCCAACTCCGCTCGGCCTGGATAGCGGCTGTCCTTTCCTTCAACGAGGCAGCGGCTGAGCAGGTGGTCACGGAAGCGCTGGCCCTCTACCCCCCGGAGACGGTCTCCGCGGAGATTCTCCGGCAAGGGATCGCGGAAATCGGCGATGCCTGGTACCGGGGAGAGACGACCGTCCAGCAGGAGCATTTCGCCTCCCACCTGGTGGCCCGCCGGGTGCAGGCGATGACTCTGGCTACTCCCCCACCATCCCGCCCCGGCCGACTGCTCATCCTCTGCCCGCCGGAGGAAGTCCATTCCCTGGGACTGCTCTTCCTGACCTTTTTCCTCCGGCGCGCGGGGTGGGACACGGTTCTTCTCGGCGAAAATCTCCCCCTGGACAACCTGGATACCACTGTCCGTACCGTCCGTCCCGTGATGGCGATCTCCGCTGCCCAGCAACTGCCTGCGGTGGTCGGCCTGCAGGCCCTGGCCTTCGCCCTCCGGGACCTGGGGGTTTCTCTGGCCTACGGCGGGTGGATTTTCAACCGCTTCCCGCCCCTCCGCGAGCGGATTCCGGCCCATTTTCTGAGCGAGCGGTTGGAAAACGCCCCCGCCCGCGTGGAGATACTGCTGGCTCGTAACCCTGCGCCGCCGTCCGTACCCCCGATCTCCGATGAGTACCGGCAGGCCCTGGCCCGCTACCGGGCGGAAGAACTATCGCTCCATGCCCGCATCCTTTCCGCTCTGGGGGCCCGTCCTCCCGACCGGCAGCCCCCATCCTGGGTTCCGGACTACACCTTTCGCCACGTACAGGCGGCCCTCACCCTGGGCGACCTTTCTTTCGCAGATGGGTATATGGAATGGCTTCGGGGGTGGCGCAACCCGGATGCTCCCCCGGAGATGTGGCTGGATGACTTCCTGAACATTTATTCTCGCCAGGCAGCCCGCCTCTTGGGCAACGCGGGCAACATCCTGGTAGACTGGCTGGAGGAACAGCGATGCGCGTCATTATCACCGGTGGAACAGGTCTGATCGGTCGGGCGCTGGCGGCCGACCTGGTTGCCGCAGGCCGGGAAGTGGTTGTGCTCAGCCGCGACCCGCAGCGGGTCGCAGCGATGCCCGACGGCGTCCGCCTGGAGAAATGGGACGGCCGGACCGCCCAAGGCTGGGGCGCGCTGGCCGACGGCGCCGAAGCGATTGTCAACCTGGCGGGCGAGAGCATCGCCGGGGGAAGGTGGACGGTGGCCCGGAAGCGGCGGATTCGGGAAAGCCGACTGGCGGCCGGAGCGGCCGTGGTGGAGGCCGTCGCCGCGGCCCGGCGGAAACCCCATATCGTCGTTCAGGCCTCCGGGGCCGGCTACTACGGCCCTCGCGGCGATGAAATCATCCCGGAGGCCACCCCGCCGGGGACAGATTTCCTGGGCCGATTGGCAGTGGAATGGGAGGCCTCCACCGCCTCCGTGGAGGCAATGGGCGTGCGGCGAGTGGTCATCCGCACCGGCGTCGTGCTCAGCCCGGAGGGGGGCGCACTCCCCCGGCTGGTGCTCCCCTTCCGCTTCTTCATCGGCGGGTCGCTGGGGAGCGGGCGGCAGTGGGTGCCCTGGATTCACATCGCCGACGAGGTGCGGGCCATCCGCTTCCTGATGGAGAACAACAACGCCCCAGGCGGGGCCTACAACCTGGTCTCTCCGAACCCGGTGACCAACGCCCAACTGGCCCGCGCTCTGGGGCGGGTCCTGCGGCGGCCCTCCCTGATCCCCGTCCCCGCTCCGGCGCTGCGGTTGCTCCTGGGGGAAATGGCCGATGTCCTCCTCACCGGTCAGCGGGCCGTCCCGCAGCGCTTGCTGGAGGCGGGCTTCACCTTCCGGTTTCCCGAACTGGACGCGGCCCTGACCGACCTGCTGAGGGGTAAAAACCACAAGGGACACAAAGGATAAACACAAAGAACACAAGGGCTTTTTTATTCAGCCCCTTTGTGTCCTTCCTTGGTGTACTTTGTGGTAAAAAGAAAGGAGAGTACAATGAAATGGATAGACGTTCTGGAAGAGGCGCGCCTTCCGGAGGGTGGGCGCGAGGTTGTTGAGGTGAATGGGAAGAACGTCCTCCTGGTCCGCCATCAGGGCCAGGTCTACGCTGTGGCCGCCCGCTGCCCGCACATGGGCGCG
>CAKZOY010000455.1 GCA_937138275.1 uncultured Chloroflexota bacterium | reverse complement strand
GGCCCGGTAGGGGTCGTTTGCCGGACAGCGGGGCCACTGGCGCACCTCCCGCTCCAATCGGTCCCGCCAGCGGCGCAGGAAACCCAACCGTTCCACCAGGCGACCGGAGAACTCCAGGGCCATCAGCAGCCCCACCCGGCGGGGCGGATAGTCCAGCGGCGGGACGCCGTGGGCCGCCAGGACGACAGCGGTCTCCCTATCCCCGCTCATCTTCTTCCCACCGACCCAGCGCTTCGGTCAGCGCGGCGTTGAAGATTTTGCCCGAGGTATGCATCAGCGTCTCCACCCCCGATTCGGTCTGCTCGGGCTGCATGGAGGCCAGGCAAGGGTAATGGAGGCAGATCAGCCCGGCGCGCGGGACGGCCTCGGCCGCAGGCATGCCCCGTGCTTTCTCGGCGGCGAAATGGGTGGAGCCGCAGGGGGAGCACCGCTCCACCGCGATTTCGCTCAGTATCCGGGAGAACGGGTCCACCGCCACGCGAAGGCGCGGTCGGCCAAAATGGCGGGCAAACTCCGCCGCTACCGGCCCCAGGCCGTCTTCGGTGAGGGCGCAGAACGGTTCGGGGAAGACGATCTCCACCCCCATCGCGCGCAGTTCCCGAAGCAATTGCCCCCGCAGCCCCAGGGGGACCCAGGCGGCATGGTCTATCGGGGCGATCACGGCCCGGGCGCCCGTCCGCACCGCCAGCGCGGGCAGCAACTGGGCGGCGCGGTCGCTTTCGGCCATAAAAAGAATCAGGTCGGCGGGGGGCAGGTCCGTCGGCAGATATTCTTCGGGGTCATCCACCACCACCGGAAGCCCGGTGGGTGCCGGGATGGCGGTCACCTGCCAGGTGGGGGGCGCGCAGCGGCGGATGTGCTCCACAATGCGCATGCCGTATTTTCCCGCAACAATCGCCAGAATCCGCATCGTTTCTCTCACCTCCGTCGCGATAATTTTACCGCAAACCCGGAAAAGGGGAAATCGGGCGCCAAAGGTACTTCCGTCGGGTTTCTGCGTTCTCCGCTTTGCCGCCTGCTGATTCTGGGGTAAAATTATTCAGGGATTTTTCTGTGGAGGGAACACAATGCGCATCGCCATTTTCGGAGCCGGTGCTGTAGGAGCGTATTTTGGAGGACGGTTGGCCCGGGCTGGCGAGGATATCGTCTTCATCGCCCGCGGGGCGCACCTGGACGCCATCCGCCAGAACGGCCTCTTCGTGGAAAGCCCGCTGGGGGATTTCCACATCTACCCCGCCCAGGCCACCGACCGCCCGGAGGAGGTCGGGCCGGTGGACGTGGTGCTGGTCGGCGTCAAGGCCTGGCAGGTGCCGGAGGTCGCCCCCGCGATGGGCCCGCTCCTGGGGCCGGAGACGTTCATCGTCCCGCTGGAGAACGGCGTGGAGGCTTCGGAGCAACTGGCTGCCGTTTGGGGCGCGGAGCGGGTCCTGGGGGGACTTTGCCGCATCATCAGCATCGTGACCGCCCCGGGCCGCATCCGCCACGGCGGGATGGAGCCATACGTGGCCTTCGGCGAACGGGATAACCGCCCCAGCGCGCGGGCCGAACGGCTGCGGGAAGTCTTCACGCGGGCTGGCGTGCGGGCCGAGATTCCCCCCGATATCCACGTCGCCCTGTGGGAGAAGTTCCTCTTCATTGCCCCTTTCGCCGGGCTGGGCGCGGTGACCCGGGCGCCGGTGGGCATCCTGCGCTCGCTCCCGGAGACGCGCGCGCTGCTGGAGGGAGCCATCGCCGAAGCCTTTGCCGTCGGGCGGGCGCGGGGCGTCCGGCTCGCCGACGACGTCCCGGCGCGCACCCTCGCCCTCATTGACGGCATGCCCCCCGAAGGGACGACCTCTATGCAGCGGGACATCGCCGCCGGACGGCCGTCCGAACTGGACTATCTGGCGGGCGCGGTCGTCCGGATCGGCAGACAGGTAGGGGTGGACACCCCCATCCATACCTTCATTTACCACTGCCTGCTGCCACTGGAGCGGCGGGCGCGCGGGGAACTGCAATTCTCGTAAAAAGAAAAAACGTAAAGTGTAATGGCGAAAAGGAGCGATATGTCCAAGACGGTTCTGGTTCTCACCCCCCATCCCGACGACGCGGAGGTCTTCGCCGGAGGGACGATTGCGAAAATGGTCGCCGAGGGGCATCGGGTGGTCATTGTCATCGCCTCCAGCGGCAATAAAGGGTCTTTTGAGTACGATGCCGATACGCTGGCTGCGATCCGCCGGGAGGAGGCGACGCGGGCCGCCGCCGTCCTGGGCGCCGAGCCCCCGGTCTTCTTAGAACACCCCGACCTGGAACTGGACCGGCTCCCGCCGGGGGTGTTGCGGGAGCAGTTCGTCCGCCTCATCCGGCAATACAAGCCCGACATCGTCATCGCCGAAGACCCCCTCTACCTGGCGGAGGTCCATCCCGACCATCGGGCGGTGGCGCGGGCGGCGTCGGACGCGGTCCACTTTGCCCATCTCCCCCTCTTCCATCCAGAACATATGGACGAGGGGCTGGAGCCTCATCTTGTGGCGGAGAAGTACTTTTACACCCCCGACCCCGCCGGGGCCAACAAAATTGTGGACATCACCGAGACCATAGAGAAGAAAATCGCTGCGATGGCTGAGCACAAGAGCCAGGTGCGCTTCCTGGTGGAGGAAGTGGTCCGGCAGGCCCGGCTGGCAGGGCTGGACCTGCGGGCGATGCTGGGGCCGATGGTGGAGGACCCGGCCGCAGCGACGGCCTGGGCGCTCCGTTCAGAGGCCGCGCAGATTGGGCAGAAGGCGGGGTTTGCCTATGGAGAGGCGTTCCGCTATGTCCGTTTCCATCCGATTGTAGAGACTCTACTGGGTGGATCCACTAACTGATCCCAATTAAGGCGGGGTTGTGGGGACGGCTTCGCCGTTCTCACAACTCCACACCTCACCCCTTCTAATGCAAGGCAATAATATGGGAGAATCTCAGGGTTGCAGACGATTCTTTCTGCGCGGAGCACTGCTCCATCCTCTGTGGCGGGCGGGGATTTACACCTTCGGCCTGCTGGTCGCCGATATCGTGCTGGGCCTTCTGGTCGGCATCCTGTATATCGGGGCGTTGCTTCTGGCTGGCATTCCGCTGGAGGCGGCGCTGGGCGATCTGAGCAGAGGTCGGCCGCTCAGCCTGCTCTTTCTGGGCATTGGCGTTGCTCGCCTATTGGCCGCGTTGGGACTGGCCCTGGTGATGGGCCGTTTCCTGGACCGGGAGCCGGTGGAGACGATGGGGTTGGACCTGGCGCGGTTCGGTAGAGATTCGGCGGGGGGAATGGCGCTGGGGGTGGGAAATATGCTCTTTATCGGGGCCGTTATCCTGGCGCTGAAACCGCAACCGCTCCAGGCGGGCAACGCTTCCTGGGGGGCTTTCCTGCTGGATGCGATCGCGCTCCTTCCGGCGGCCGCGGCCGAAGAGTTGGCCTTTCGCGGCTATCTCCAGCGCCTCTTCACCACCTGGCGGGGACCGGTGGTAGGAGTACTGGTCCCTTCCATCCTCTTCGGCCTGTTTCATGCCCTGAACCCCAACGTCAGCGTGCTGGCGCTGGTGAACATCACCCTGGCGGGGATGGTTTTCGCCCTGGCGGTGGAGCGGACCGGAACCCTCTGGCTGGCGATCGCCTATCACTATGCCTGGAACCTCACCCAGGGGCCGATTCTGGGGCTACCGGTGAGTGGAATGCCGTGGGACGGTCTGCTGGCCCTTCAGACAGGTGATCCGGCAGTGGTCACCGGGGCGGCTTTTGGTCCTGAGGGGGGGCTTCTTTCCACCGCTATCCTGCTGATAAGTTTGCTCCCTCTCTGGGCCCTCACCCGCCGCCCGGCGACTCTGGTGGGTGTCCTTCGTCGTCAGCGGGCCGATGCGGAGCGTAGAGGGGTGCTTCCTTACCGGCACTACAGACTGAAAGTCGGAGCGGATTTCTTCCGGGATTTCGTCGTCGCGGCGGCCGAGCGGAAACACCGGATGGGAGAGGTTGTGCTGCTCCTGCGCGAGAAAAATGGCCGCATTCTTCTGCACAACAAATCCTTCTACCCGCCGGGCGTCTTCCGGCTGCCCAGTGGGGGGATTCTGCCGGGCGAGTCCGTCCTGGCCGCAGCCCGCCGGGAAGCACAAGAGGAGACGGGACTGGAGATACAGGATCCGCGCCCCCTGGGTGTCCTGAGTGTGACCTTCCAGTATGGTCGGCAGAGGCAGTTCTTCCACTCCTGGGTGGTCCTGGCGGAAGTGGAGGGAGAACCGCGGCCTGGGGACATCGGGGAGCGCATCGCCGACTTCCAGTGGGTATCGCCGGATATGCTGGCGAAGGTAGCGGAGGAATTACGGGCACTGCCGCCGGAGTGGGCCGACTGGGGTCGCTTCCGTGCCCTGGCGCATGAAGCGGCTCTGCAATGGTTGCCGCATATCCCGTCCTCTCCCCCGTAAAGCCCGTTCAGAAGGGTATTTCGCTCGCTTACCCCTTCGCCTTTTCTTTTCGTTTTTTGCCGTCAGGTTGAAACCTGCGGCTTCGGGATGCCCACGAGGTGAAGTTTGGCCTTTTGGGCCCAAATAGCCCGAAATGGAGAGGGAAGGCAACTTGTTCGCTTGACGATTATTTGGAATAAAATCAAAGCGAATTGTTAAAAAGGCCAAACTTCATTTTACGGGGGTTTCTGGGCGGGCGGCCTTCGGCCGCCCGCCCAGAAACCTACCCATACGGGGTCTGCTATCCCCCCGTCTCATAGATCGCCCGCTGCGGGCAGACCTGCAGGCAGACGGTGCAGCCGGTGCAGAGCAGGGCGTCTATCTGCGCCTTCGGCTGATTGGTGCGCGAGTCTATGACCTCGCTCTTGAGGATGGCTGGACAGCCGACCCGGAAACAGGTCCCGCAGCCGTTGCAGGTCTCCGGGTCCACCGCCACCACGGGCCGCCGCTGGAAATACGGGGTGAAGATGCAGGCCCCCTTGACAATCACCACCGCCGGACCCTCTTCTACCGCCATCGCCTCTTTCAGCACATCGTTGATCCCCCGCACGTTCCAGGCGTCCGCTTCCCAGACGTGCTCCACGCCCAGGGCGCGGACCACCGGCGCGATGTCAATCGCGCGGCCCTGCTGGCCCTGCAGGGTGATGCCGGTGCCGGGGTGCTGCTGCCCGCCGGTCATCGCCGTGATGCGGTTATCCAGGATCGCCACAATGATGTTGCTGTTGTTGTAGACGGCATTCGCCAATGGAGAGAGGCCGGCATGGAAGAACGTGGAGTCGCCGATGATGGCGATGACCTTCTCCTGCGCGCCCGCTTTCTTCAATCCGTGGGCGACGCCGATGCTGGCGCCCATGGAAATGATGGAGTCCATGGCGTCAAAGGGGGGCTGGAAGCCCATAGAGTAGCAGCCGATGTCGCCGGGGAAGACGGCTTGCCGCCGCCAGCGGCGCAGGTTGTAGAAAAAGGCCCGGTGCGGGCAGCCCGGACACATCGCCGGAGGGCGCGGCGGGACCAGAGGCGCGGTCAGGGGTTCCACCCGCTCCGGCAGCGGGTCTACCGGCAGGCCTGCCCGCAAGGCTGCCTCCCGCACCCGCGCCAGCGTCAATTCGCCCACCAGAGGGAAATAGTCCTTTCCTGCCGCGACCGGAATGCCCCATGCCCGGACCTGTTCCTCAATGAAGGGGTCCAGTTCTTCTATGATGACCAATCGCTCCACCTGCGCGGCGAAGTCCTGGATCATCTGGCGGGGTAGGGGATAGACCATACCCAGTTTGAGGACGGAGTACGTCGGAAAGAGTTCGCGGACGTGCTGGTAGGCCATCCCGCAGGTGATGATGCCCAGGGAGCGGTCGCCCCATTCTATGCGGTTAACGGGCGCCGTCTCGGCCCAGGCCGCAATTTTCTGGAGTCGTTCCTCCACCCAGGGATGGAGGCGGCGGGCATGGGCCGGGACGATGACGTAGCGCTCCGGGTGGCGCTCAAAGGGCGGGAGGGGCTCCAGCGGGCGCGGCCCCTCCGG
>CAKZOY010000454.1 GCA_937138275.1 uncultured Chloroflexota bacterium | reverse complement strand
ACCGGCTCGTTCAAAGACCGGGGGACGACGGTGCTGATGACGGCACTGGCGGCGGCGGGGGTGGAGCACGTGGTGGAGGACTCGTCGGGCAACGCCGGGAGCAGCCTGGCGGCGTATGCCGCCCGCGCCGGAATCCGGGCGACGGTCTACGTGCCCGCCCACGCTTCCCCCGCCAAGCGGGCCCAGATCGCCGCCTACGGCGCGCAACTTGTCTGCGTGCCGGGCCCGCGCAGCGAGGCGGCGCGGGCGGTGCGGGAGGCCGCTGCAGGTGGCGCAGTCTACGCCAGCCACGTCTATCACCCCCTCATCACCGCCGGGATGAAGACCGCGGCCTACGAAATCTGGGAGCAACTGGGCGGAGGACTCCCCGACGCGGTCGTCCTGCCCATAGGGCATGGGAGCCTGCTCCTGGGCCTGGCGCGGGGCTTCGCCGAACTGGGGGGCCGTCCGCGCCTCTTCGGCGTCCAGGCCGCGGCCTGCGCGCCGCTGACGATGGCGTGGGAGGAGGGCGCGGCAGAGCCACTGCCGGTCGGGGAAGGGGACACGGTCGCCGAGGGAGTGCGGATCGCCCGGCCGGTGCGCGGCCGGGCGATCCTGGAGGCCGTCCGGGCCAGTGGCGGGGCCATCATCGCCGTCCCCGACGAGGAGACGATGGCAGCCCGCCAGCGACTGGCCCATCAGGGTTTCTTCGTGGAGCCCACTTCCGCCCTGGCGGTCGCCGCGCTGGACCGCCTGCGGCCCCGCCTGCCGGGGACGGTCGTGGTCGTGCTGACCGGAAGCGGCCTGAAGAGCGCCGCAAACGACGGGTGACGGTCGGGGTATTGTGGGGGCGCGGCGGGTGCCGTATTGTTACGCGCTACTCCGCTTCGCTTCGTAGCGCACTACAAACGGAATAAGCGCTTGTAGCAAGCCACGAAGCGCAGCGGAGTGGCGTTTCCACTTCACTCTTCCCCCTACCACTTGCCCACTTGCAAACTTGCAAACTCGCCAACTCGCTCACGGCACCAGCACGATTTTGCCGAACTGTTCGCCCCGTTCCATCAGTTCAAAGGCCCGTTTCCCCTCGGAGAGCGGCATCACCCGATCCACCACCGGCTTCAGTTTCCCCGCCCAGATGAGGCCCATCACATCGCGGAAGTCCTGGTGGCTGCCCATCGTGGAGCCGATGATGCTGATCTGCTTGCCGAAGATGAAGCGGATATCTATCTGGGCTTCGGGGCCGGAGGTGTTGCCGACGATGACGATGCGGCCGCCGCGGGCCACCACCCGCATGCTCTGCGTCAGCGTCGCCCGCCCGACGTTATCCACCACCACGTCTACCCCGCGCCGGTCGGTCAGTTTGTAGATGGTTTTGGGCCAGTCGGGGTCTTCCCGGTAGTTGAGGACGACGTCCGCGCCCAGGGCGCGCGCCCGTTCCATCTTCTCCTCCTTGCTGGTGAGCGCGTAGACCGTCGCCCCCGCCAGTTTGGCGATCTGGATCGCCATGGAGTTCACCCCACCTCCGGCGCCGATGATGAGCACCGACTCCCCCGCGCGCAGGCGGGCCCGGTGGATGAGCATCCGCCAGGCGGTCAGGGAGACCAGGAGCGGCGCGGCGGCCTCGGGGAAGTCCCAGCCGTCGGGCATCGCCATCAGATTGGAAGCCGGGACGGCGATGTATTCGGCCTGCCCACCGCGGATCTGTTCGCCCAGGATGACATAGCCGGGGCTGACCGAATCCTCCCCGCGGCGAGTATATTCGTCCTCTGCGGTGGAGACGCCGGGGTCCACCACCACCCGCTGTCCGACCGTCCACCCGGTGACCCCTTCGCCCAGGGCGGCGATTTCCCCGGCGACATCGGCGCCGCACCAGTGGGGCATCGGCAGTTTCAGGCCGGGCCAGCCCCGCCGCACCCAGATGTCCAGGTGGTTCAGCGCGCAGGCGCGCACCCGCACCAGCACCTGCCCCGGCCCCGGTTGCGGGTCGGGGACGTCATCGTAGCGCAGAACATCCAGTTCGCCGTGTTCGTAGAAGCAGAGCGCTTTCATCGTTCCCTCCGGTTGGATGGAGTCGCAAGAACTTGTGCAGCAATTCGCCCCGCATGAGAAAAGGGCGGGGGGCACTTCACGGGCGCGCCGCTCCCCGAAGGGGATTTGCTGCGCAAGCCCATCGCAAGGTCAAATCTTGACAAATAGGCAATTCGGTTTATCATACTAAATTGACAATGGCAGATTCTAAATCATAATGACAAACTCTGCGTTAAAAGTATAAATGGTATTATCCAATTCGGCTTCCGGCCGAAAGAGGTCCCCTGGTGA
>CAKZOY010000453.1 GCA_937138275.1 uncultured Chloroflexota bacterium | reverse complement strand
GGACTGGCGGACCTGATAGAGGCGCGGTTTCTCAGGGGAGGGGGGAGTAGGGAGTAAGAAGTAGGGAGTAGGGAGTAGGGAGTAGGGGGGAACGTCCCTTTCGCGCTGAATGGAAGTACCAGGTACCGGAGAGTGTCTGGCACTTGTCTATTCGGGCAGGAATGTTCCCACGGGGATGACCCCAGGCGGTCCAGGGGACGGAGGGGCGACACCCCCAAGAACCCAGCGTCCGCTTATTCCCATTTCGGCCGCGGCCAGCGCCACGTGGGCCATCACGATTCCGGCATCTATCGGGGCGGGTGCGGTCAAACAGAGGTGTAGGGTGGGGGGCTTCTCCGTTCTGCTCTCCACGACGAACCGCCAGGGCTGCCCGTTTTTGGCCGATGGGGCCAGGCGGGCGCATTCCAGTACTTCCCGGAGTACGGGGTCGGCCTCCTCCGGCGACCAGGGGACGCCCCATTCTCCGGCGAAAACGATCTCCTCCAGCGGTTTTCGGCGATGGGCCCCGACCAGGCGACGGATGGTCCCGTCGTGCAGGCGGGCCAGCGGGTCCTGGCGGGCGTATCCCAGCGCGACCGTCGCTGCGACGATCTCCCCGGGTTCCCGCTCCACCTCGTCGGCGGTCCGCTCCGGGTGGTAGGAGCCGGTCATCCAGCAGGTCGCCAGCCCCAGCCGCGTCGCCTCTAAGACGACCTGCTCCAGGACGTACCCCAGGTCCAGCAGCGCGGGCGCCAACTCCCCCGCGCCGGTCTTCGTCTCCCGGACCAGCCCGACGAGGAGATGGGGCGCGCCCTGGACCAGCCCATAAATGCCCAGATAGCGGGAGAGAATGCGCGCCACCCGCTCCTGACCGTTGACGATGGTCACCCGGCAGAGTGGGGCAGTCAGGTGCGGGGCCTGGTCGGCAAACGCCAGCAGGTGCCGCAGCGCCTCATCCGGCACGGGCCGGTCGGCGTAGCGGCGGGTGCTGCGGCGGAGGTGGATCGCTTCGCGGATGCTCTGGGGCGGCGCGCCCGAAGGGCGCGCCGCCCCCGCCGAATGCTCTGCCATCCCGCTACCCCTTGATCACCGCCAGGGGGCGCAGGCGGGCCACTTTGCGTGCCAGACCCGCCCCATGCACCACTTCCACCACCCGGCTGACGTCTTTGTAGGCCGCCGGTGCCTCTTCGGCCAATCCCTTGGTGCTGCCAGCCCGGATAACGATGCCCTGCTCCTCCAGTTCCCGCTTCAGGTCCGCACCCCAGATTTTCTTCAGCGCCTGCGCCCGGCTCATCACCCGCCCGGCGCCGTGACAGGTGGAGCCGAAGGCGACTTCCATCGCCCGCTGCGTCCCCACCAGCACGTAGGAGGCAGTGCCCATAGAGCCGGGGACCAGTACCGGCTGTCCCACGTCCCGATACGCTTTGGGGACCTCCGGACGGCCCGGCCCGAAGGCGCGCGTCGCCCCTTTCCGGTGTACGCAGACTTTCATCCGCTGCCCGTCTATAACGTGCTCCTCAAATTTGGCGATGTTGTGCGCCACGTCGTAGACCTGATAGAGGTCGTAGTTGCGGACTTTGCCCGCCAGCACCTGCTGGAACGCCTCCCGCACGCCCATCGCCAGCGCCTGGCGGTTGGCGAAGGCGTAGTTGACCGCACAGGCCATCGCCCCATAGTAAGCGCGGCCTTCGGGAGAGTCTATCGGCGCACAGACCAGTTCCCGGTCCGGGATGGAGATGCCGTATTTCTGGACGGCCGACTGCAAACTCTTGACATAGTCGTCACAAATCTGATGACCGTAGCCGCGGGAGCCGCAATGTATCTGGACGACGATCTGGCCTTCCCACAGGCCGAAGGCCTTCGCCACTTCCGGGTCGTAGACTTCGTCCACCACATCAATCTCCAGGAAGTGGTTGCCTGCGCCCAGGGAGCCGATCTGACCGCCGCCGCGCTCTTTCGCCCGCGCGCTCACCTTGCTGGGGTCGGCGCCGGGGATGCAGCCCTCCTCTTCGGTATGGGTCAGGTCTTCCTCACGGGCCTGCCCTCGTTTCAGCAGCCAGCGCGCGCCCTCAACCACCAGGTTGTCCAGGTCCTTCGCCGAGATGCGGATGCGCCCCTTCTCGCCCACGCCGCTGGGGCAAGCCTCGTAGAGGGCATTGGTCAGGTCGCGCAGATACGGCGCCATGTCCTCCTGCCGCAGGTGCGAGGCCAGCAGCCGGACGCCGCAGTTGGAGATGACGAACCTGTTGGCGATGAAGTTGTGGTCGGGGTGCAGGACGGTGAAATCGTAGACGTCCTCCTGGAAGTCCTCCAGAAGTTCTACAGACGCCACGCGCGCCCATACCATGCCGCTTTCGCCCAGCCCGGCCGTCGCCTCCTGCTGATATGTTTCAAAATCCGGGAAACGGTCGTCTATACGGGGGGAGGTTTGGCGGCCTTCGTAGATGGAACGCTCTAAGAAGCGCCGGTTTACTCGCCCGCTTCCCAGTTCGGTGTAAATCTGCGCCGGAGCGACACCGACCGCATACATTGCGGCCGCGCGTTCCGCCGTGGCCTCCCGTTCGGCGATCGCCCGCTGTTTCTCCTTCAGGTACTGGACCGCTACCAGCCCCAGCGCGTGGCGGCGGCGATTGTATTCAAACCCCACCTGTCCCCAGAGACGGATCAGATTTTCCGGTTGGGAGGAGAGGATCAAGCGCAGTCGGATGGAGTGGGTGCCGTCCGCGTTGACCTGCTCCTCTCGCCGGGAGATGGTGCGGGTCTCCACGCCGAATCCGGCCAGAAGAGCGGCGATGTCTTCCAGAAAAGCCTGCCCACTCTCCACGTACCCTTCCCGTTTGTTCAGGGAGAGGGTAGGGGTGTAGAAATTGGTGCCGTGTTCTGCAAATGCCGTCGGGGAGGAGAGTTCCGCCCCGAAGAGGGCAGATAGGAAGAGCCGTTGCTGCCAGCGGGGTGCGGCGAAGAGGTAGGCGGGAACCCGGAAATCCTGTGCGGCCCGGTTGCCCACCGGCGCCCCCATAGCGACCAGGAGCGCGGCAAAGGCACTGCTGGATACCTTGAAGGCATGTTCCGCCCGTTCAAATTCGTATTCCCCATAAGTCGTGCGGATGCGGTGGGTTCGCTGGCGGGTGTAGATGCGCGAGGGGGTGAAGCCCAGCGCGGCCACATCGGCCCGGATGGTCTCCAGGTCCTCCGGTTTCCCGAAAAACCAGACCGTCCCTTTGCCCGTGCCGCGGGTGAAGTAAAGGGTACCGTCTCCCATCAGGTAACCCAGCAACTTGAGCAGGTAGGGCATGGCGGAGGAATCCATCCGGAGCGGCAGGAGTCCCCGTCGGGTCAGTTGGGCACAGATTTGCGCCAGGGCGTTTCCCGCCCCTTTGCCCAGTGCCTGGAGCGCCTTTTTCAGGCTCTCTTCGTCCACGACCACCTGGTCGGGCGGTGCCTCGTATTCTACGCCTTCAAAGGGGTACAGGGCCACCGAATCACCCGGCTGGATGGTCTCCAGAGGGCGCATACCGTAGGGGGTCCAGAAAGGATGATCGGCCGTCGCCACGATTTCTTCCCCCGTTTCGGTGAGCAGGCGGTAGACCGGTACGTGGGGGCGGCGGCGCAGGTAGAGAACGACAGAGGTTACCGTTTCCCGTTCGGCGCCGAAGTCCTGGCAGCGGAGACGGGCCTGCTCCCAATCTGGTTCCATTTCGGCAATGGGCCGCGTATAGCCGAATTCGTGGAGGACGCGACTATCGCCGCGGATGCAGTTGATATCGTAGCCGACTCCTCCGGGGGAGATGACGCCGGTTTTGACGTCCATCGCGGCGACGCCGCCGATGGGGAAGCCGTAGCCTTCATGGAAGTCCGGCATTGCCAGGGCGTATTTGATAATGCCGGGGAGGGTCGCCGTATTGACCAGTTGCTCCACGGTGCGGTCGCGGAACGCCGAATCCAGCATTTCGGCGTCGGCGAAGATGCGGGCCGGAACCCGCATGTCCTTTCGGGTCTCCTTGGGCAGTTCCCAGATGAACTTATCTATTCTGCGAAAGTTTTTCTTCTCCACCATGATGCCTCCTTTACACGTCAAACACCACAATTGTCTCCAGCCCCCGCGGGCCGGGGCGGATGGACAGGTTGCTGAAGGTGGCAGCCTTCACCGAATGCCGCAACTCCTCTGCGGGCCCGCCGCGGACTGTTCCCCGCAGATGGGTGGAGGTGACTTCTTCCAGGTCAAACTCGGTGAAGACGGCTCCCTCCCGTTCGCAAAGATAGATCAGCTCTCCCAGCCAGGTTATCAGAAGGGTTTCGGGGTCCGGTGCATAGAGGTCCAGGGAAACTTCCGCGCCGGATTGAACGGTCTCCGGGTCCGCCATCAGCCAGGCCAGACCGCGGGCGGCGTTGAGGAACAGTTCTCTCAAGTCCTGCCCCCAGACCCGCAGCGCGACATCAGCGGTATGGGGAATTTCCTCAAAGCCTCCGGAGCACCGGTCCGTCCCCTGGGATGCCACGACGTCTTCATCCATTGCAGTCCCCGCCAGGATGTAGAGGGTTTTCCAAGAGTTGCCTTTACTTTACCATTTTTGGACCAGGATGTCAAGACTGGTAACCTCAAACCCCGCCTTCCTCTCTCATGGGTGCGCCGCTCCCCCGAAGAGATTTGCTGCACAGGCTTCCCTCTTGTTAATTCTCACAAAGTCGTATCACCTGGTCTTTCACAAAGTCTCATAAAGTCGTATCTCACCTCTTGCCCTGGTGGGAATCTGAGCGGTCGTTCCGAGTTACAGGGTTTCTCTTTATCCCCCTCACCCCCCTTGCCCCCCTCTCCCCCTTGCCCTGCGGGCGGGGGAGAGGGGGGAAGAGAGGGGTTTTTGGGGCGGCGGCGAAGCCGCCGCCCCAAAAACCCCATTTCCATCCCCTCCCCGTGCGGCGGTAGGGGTGGACGATCCGTCCGCCCTCAATGGGGAGGGAGTAGGGGGAGGGGAAATATCAACCCTCCAGAAGATCGCACCCTTCTGGAATCACAGGCCGGATTCAACCCCCAGGGGTGGTATGACTTTTTGAGACTTTGCCAAAAGATCGTGATACGACTTTACGAGACTCTATTGGTAATTAGCCTGTAACTCCCCCGTAACGCGCTACGATGGAAATGGGACTACAATTTTCTTGAAATGTATTCACCACCTGGGTTGCAGAAGGGGCCGAGACTATGCCCACCGTGATTGCGATCGGCAATCAGAAGGGAGGCGTCGCAAAGACGACCACCTGTTTCTCCCTGGGGGCGTGCCTGGCGGAAATGGGGAAAACCGTCCTGGTGATAGACCTGGACCCCCAGGCCCATCTCACCCTGTCCTTTGGGCTGAGGCCGGAAACGCTCCGTTATACAGTTAGCGAAGTCCTGTTGGGGAATCTCTCCATTGTGGGAGCGAGTCGGGAGACCGGGGTCTTCGGTCTGGATATCGTCCCCGCGAACTCCAGCCTCGCCGTAGTCAACAAAATCCTCTACCGCAGACCGGGGTATGAATTCCTGCTCAAGCATCAGTTGCAAACCCTGAAAGACGATTTCTACAACTTTGTGCTGATAGACTGTCCACCGCTGACCGGCCTGTTGACCATCAACGCACTGACGGCGGCCCATTTGTTGCTCATCCCCGTCCAGTGCGATTTCTATGCTGCCCGTTCTCTCCGCCAGATCATCGGATTAGTTAAACTGGTACGGGAACAGACCAATCCGGCCCTGATTTACCGGGTCCTGGTCACGATGTACGACCGGCGCAGCCGTATCTCCCGGTTCGTTCTGGGGCAGATGCAGCAACAGATGGGGCATCTGCTGATGCGGACCATCATAGAGGTGGATACCCGGCTCAGAGAAAGCGTTACAACGGGACAGCCGATCATCCGATATGCTCCGAAGAGCCGGGGGGCAGAACAATACCGGGCGCTGGCTGCTGAACTGATCTCCGGACTTGGTCCATCGGTCTCTGTTACCGTTGCCCAGTCCCAGACGACCGCTGTGTAAGATGAGCGCCAGAAACCCTGCCGACGACCTGCAGAAACGGCTGGAAGACCTGTTTGTCAACGTGGAAGCCCCGCTCTCCACGGCCTCCACGGACATGTGGCAATCTATCGTGGCGCTCTTCTCCAGTGAAGACATCCTGGACCTTCCGGTGGAACAGGAGGAACCTTCTTCCCCGCGCGAGAAATCTTCCCAGGCCGTTTCCCGACCATTTCCCACGCAAGGGCTGGGAGCATGGGTCATCACCCTGGCTGCCCTGTTCCTTGTGGGGGCTCTCAGCGCAGGGGGACGGGCACTCCGGAAAGCCCCCTCTCCGGCAGCGGCGGTCATGGCCCACGCGCCCGCAACCGCCACTTCGTTTCTCGCCTTGCTCTCTCCCTCTCCAACCCCAACATCCTCACCGACTCCCACTCCGACGCCATCCCCGACCTCCACGCCTACCCCTACACCCACACCTACCCCGACCCCGTACCTGCTCACCCCGTCCCCATTTCCCACCGTTGCATTGGCTGCGCAGATGGTGTTCTCCTCCCCGCTTCCCATCCCCACTCCGGTGCTCCCTGTCCCCGTCGCCTCCGACGCAATCAACATCGTCGTCCTGGGAAGCGACCGCCGCCCCGATTGGTCGGAGTGGCATACCGATGCTATTCATATCGTCTCGGTACAAACCGGCCGTCCCGCCGTCTCCGTCATCTCCATCCCCCGCGACCTCTATGTATACATCCCCGGGTTCTGGATGAGTCGCATCAACTTCGCCGATTATTACGGAGAACATTACGGGTATCCAGGCGGAGGGACAGCGCTCCTTCGGGACACTCTGTTATACAACCTGGGCCTCCGCGCAGACCATTTCGTCCGCACCGACTTTGACGGATTGATCGGCATCGTGGATACTCTGGGCGGGATAGACGTCCCCGTCCACTGCCGCTTGAGCGACTACTGGCCCTATCCGGATGAGAACGGCCAGTATCCGACCCTCACGCTGGAACCAGGAGTTCATCACTTTAACGGGGAGACCGCGCTCTGGTATTCCCGTTCCCGGCTGACCACCAGCGTCTTCTCCCGGGAACGCCGCCAGCAGCGGGTGCTTCAGGCCATCTGGCGCAAAGCGCGCAGCGCCGGGGTACTCCTGCACATCCCCGCGCTGTGGGAACAGGCCAATCAGATGATCACTACGGACCTGGGTCTGTCCGAAATTTTGAACCTCGCGCAGGTGGGGTTGCGGTTGGAGGAGCAGAATATCCGCTTCTACAACATCGGACCGGGGCTGGTGACCCCCTGGGTAACTCCCTATGGGGGAAATGTCTTTTTGCCGCGTTGGGAGGAGATAGAACCTGTCCTGACCGAGGCGATGGCTCCTGTGCCGGAGGCTCGTCTGAGCCGGACTTTCAGCCCTGTGGAGGTGTGGAACGGGACTCCCAACCCGGATTGGGACCTGCTGGCGGCCGATCGGCTGGTCCGCGCGGGGTTCCCGACCACGGTGGGCACCCCGGACCGCCGGGATTATGCCCGGACCTCCCTGATCGTCTTCCGGGCGCACGCGAAGGGCACGGGCGTGGAGTTCTTGCAGGAGATGTTCGGTATCCCCGACGAGCGGGTTATGTATCAACCTGACCCGAATTCCTCTGTGGGTTTCCGCCTCATCATCGGTGCCGACTACCAGACCTGCCCCTGGCCGTAACCTCCTCTCTTTCCCCCCGACATCTTCGCGCTCTGCTGAGAAAATCTTTCTTTAAACTACCGGACACAAAGACACCCGGAAAATAATTTTGCTCCACTTGGAGTGGCGTCCTGGAGCAAAAAGAGACCCCGGCAGTTTCATTTGCTGACCGGGTGATTTTGTGTTATGATTGTCTTCGTAAAGGAGGCCCTATGAAACGGATCAATCGTCGGGATTTCTTACGGTACTGTGGAATTGGATTGGGCGCGCTGGTAGGGGGCCCGTTGATCAGTGCCTGTCGTCCTGAAACTTCTCCGACCGCTCCCTCTCCATCCCCTGTTCCGCCAACCCCCGCAGAAGCGGCAATCCCTTCTCCTTCCCCGCTATCGCCCACCGATACACCGATCCCGCTATCTCCGACGGCCGCCCCAACTGCTGCCGCATTTCCCCATCTGGCCGTGGCGCGCGGCGGGGAGCCGGAGGACCTGGTGCGACGGGCGCTGGACGCGCTGGGCGGGATCGGCCGTTTCGTCCGCTCCGGGGATGACGTCATCATCAAGCCCAATATCTGTGTGGCCTACCACACCTACGAGTACGCTGCCACCACCAATCCCTGGGTCGTCGGCGCGCTGGTGCGAATGTGCCTGGAGGCCGGCGCCCGGCGGGTGCGGGTGATGGATTACCCCTTCGGCGGGTCGCCCGAGGAGGCCTACGTCCGCAGCGGTATCCGGGAACAGGTCCTGGCCGCGGGCGGCGAAATGGAGATTATGGCCCGTCTCAGGTTCGTGGATACGGATATCCCGGAGGGGCTGGACCTGCGCCGCTGTGAGATCTACCGGGACATCCTGGACGCCGATGTCGTTATCAACGTCCCCATTGCCAAACATCACAGCCTGGCCCGGCTGACCCTGGGGATGAAGAACCTGATGGGAACGATCCAGAACCGTCCGATGATGCATCAGAACCTGGGCCAGCGGCTGGCCGATCTGACCTCGCGCATCCGACCCGCCCTGACGGTGATAGACGCGGTGCGCATCCTCACCGCCCACGGACCCACTGGCGGCGACCTCGCCGACGTGCGGAAACTGAATACCGTCATCGCCAGCCCGGATATCGTCGCGGCGGACGCCTACGCCGCCACCCTTTTTGGTCTGCAGCCGGAGGACCTGAGTTACGTCCGCGCCGGGACGGCGATGGGTCTGGGCCGCAGCGATCTGGGCAATCTGTGGATTGCCGAAGTATGAGCAACCGGGTTTGTAGTCCGCCACGGAGCGCCTGCGGAGTGGCATTGAGGCGCTACTCCGCTTCGCTTCGTAGCGCACTACGAATGGCACAGCGCTTGTAGTC
>CAKZOY010000452.1 GCA_937138275.1 uncultured Chloroflexota bacterium | reverse complement strand
CCGAACTCCGAACCCCGAACTCCGAACCCCGAACTCCGAACCCCGAATCCCGAATCACGAATCCCGAATCAAAATATGCGTAATCACCGTTGCGCCGCTGCCGCCGATATTCTGGGCCATCCCGACCCGCGCGTCGGGGACCTGATTGGCGCCGGCCTCGCCGCGCAGTTGCTGGACGACCTCCACCACCTGATAGACGCCCGTTGCGCCGACGGGATGCCCCCGCGCCTTGAGCCCGCCCATCGTGGCGATGGGAATGCGGCCCTGGAGGGTGATTTCGCCGTCCAGCGCCAACCGGACCCCTTCCCCGCGCCGGGCGAACCCCGCCGCCTCCAGGCTCAGCGCCGCCATAATGCTGAAGGCGTCGTGCAGTTCAAAGAGGTCCACATCCTCGGGCCGAACTCCCGCCTGCTGGTAGGCCCGCCAGGCGGAGAGGGCCGCCCCCTCCAGCACCAGCGGGTCCCGCCGATCGTGCAGGGCAACTGTGTCCGTGGCGATCGCGGAGGCGGCGATCCGCACCACCGGGCGGCCCATCCGGCGCGCCCAGTCGGCCGGGGCCAGCACGACCGCCGCCGCGCCATCGGCAATGGGCGACGAGTCCAGCAAATTGATCGGGTCGGCGATCATCCGCGCCCGCGCATACGCCTCCGGCGTCACCTTGGTGTGGAACATCGCGTACGGGTTGTTCATCCCATTCGCATGGGCGTTAACGGTGAAGGGCGCGAAGTCCTCTTTCCGGTAGCCGAACTCGTGCATATACCGGCGCATCAACAGCGCGTTGATGGCGACGAACGACAGCCCGTGGGCCACTTCGTGGTCGGCGTCGGCGGCCATCGCCAGCGCGGCGGTCGCCTCGGGGCCGGTGGCGTCCGTCATCTTCTCCACACCGACGACCAGGACCACATCGGCGAGGCCTCCGGCGACGGCGACGTAGCCCAGCCGGAGCGCCGCCGCGCCCGACCCGCACGCCGCCTCCACCTTGACCGCCTCCACGCCCCGCAACCCGGCGAAGTCCGCCACCAGCGCACCCAGATGCTCCTGACCAGTCAGTTCCCCGCTGAGCATGTTGCCCACGTAGAGAGCATCCACCCGGTCCACCCCGGCGTCCTTCATCGCCGCCTGGAGCGCCTTCAGCGCCAGATGGCGGAGGCCCTCATCCCAGTGCTCCCTGACGGGAGTTTGTCCGATGCCGATAATCGCGACGTCTCTCATCTTACGCTTTACATTTACTTTATTATGCTTACGCCATCAGGAGTTTGCGGCGGAACCGCACGTAGGTGGCGTAGTCAATGAGGGTGCGGCGGGCGATGTAGTCGCGGGTGGTGGGCGCCCGCCCCTGCCGCTCCAGAACCGCCTCCGTCGTCCGCAGGGAGATGGCATCCGACCCGGCGCCGGAGCCGAAACTGACCAGCAGGATGCGCTCGCCGGGGCGGGCCTGGTCCAGGACGGCCGTCAGCCCGACCAGCGAGGAACCGGCGTAGGTGTTGCCGATCTCGTCCACCAGCAGGCCGGTCCGAATCTGCTCCGGTCTGAAGCCCAATTGCCGGGCGACCGTCTGCGGGAATTTGACGTTGGGTTGGTGGAAGACGGCGTAGGCGTAGTCGGCGGGGGTGGTGCCCAGCGCCTCCATCAGCCCGCGCGCCGCCTCGGTGATGTGCTTGAAGTAGGCCGGCTCGCCGGTAAAGCGCCCGCCATGGGAGGGGTAGTGCTGGTGCGCCCGCCGCCAGAAGTCCGGCGTATCGGTGACGTAGGAGAGGCTGCCCTCTATCACCGCCAGCGCCTCCTCCGCCGGGCCGACGATGTAGGCCGCGCCGCCGGACGCCGCAGTGTACTCCAGCGCATCGCCGGGGCGGCCCTGGGCAGTGTCGGCGCCGACTGCCAGCGCGTAGCGGGCCATCCCCGAACCGACAAAACCGATGGCGGCCTGGAGGGCCTCGGTGCCGGCCTTGCAGGCGAACTCCCAGTCCCCGGCCTGGACGTAAGGAGTGGCGCCGATCGCCTCGGCGACGATAGTGGACGTGGGCTTGACGGCGTAGGGGTGGGATTCGCTCCCCACCCAGACGGCGCGGATGTGGGTGGGATTCACGTGTCCCGCCCGCGCCAGGGCGTTGCGCGCCGCCTCTATGGAGATGGTCACCACGTCCTCATCCAGTCCGGCGACCGCTTTTTCGGTGACCGGCGTCTCCCCCTCGCCGCCGGTCCAGATGCGGGCCACTTCCGTCGCCGGAAGGCGGTAGCGGGGGATGTACGCCCCGTAGCCAATGATACCGACAGGGTGGTTGGGTTGGAGCAGGATGGTCATAGGCGTAAAACGTATTGCGCAAAACGTAAAAATTATGTTTTCCCCTGGTGGTTTCTCAGGGAGCGCAGGATGGATTCGGCCCGGTCGGGGCGGATGATGCCTTCGGCGACCATCCGCCGCGCCACTTCCTCAATCTCGTCGCCGACGGCCCCCGCAGCAATGGCAACCTGCCGGGCGTGCAAGGCCATATGGCCCTTCTGGATGCCCTCCGTCGCCAGCGCCCGCAGCGCGGCCAGGTTCTGTGCCAGCCCCACGGCGACCATCACTTCGGCCAGTTCCCGCGCCGCCTGCATTCCCAGGATTTTCAGGGCGACGCGCGCCGCGGGATGGGCGCGGGTCGCCCCGCCGACCGTCCCCACTGCCAGCGGCAGTTCCAGACGGCCCACCAGATTCCCCTCGGCGTCCAGTTCCCAGGTGGAAAGGCTGGTATACCGGCCGGAGCGGGCGGCGTAGGCGTGAGCCCCGGCCTCAATCGCCCGCCAGTCCTGTCCGGTGGCGATCGCCACGGCATCTATGCCGTTGAGGATGCCCTTGTTGTGCGTCGCAGCACGGTAGGGATCGGCAGCGGCGAAGGCCCAGGCCTCCACAATCCCCTGCGCAACCCGCTCACTGGGGAAATCGTTGAACGCCAGCGCCGACGCCGGTATCCGACACTCCGCGCGGGCCAGCCGCCGGTCAGCCAGATTGGAAAGGATACGCAGCCCCACCCGCCCGCCGGTGATTTCCTCAATGAGCGGGGCCAGCGCCTCGCAGGCGGTGTTGACGGCGTTGGCCCCCATCGCGTCCCGGACGTCGTAGACCAGATGGACCACCAGCATCGGGCCGACGGGGGTCTCCGGGAGGACGCGCACGATGAGGTCGCGCGCCCCGCCGCCCAACTGCCGGATAACGGGGTCCACCTCGTCGGCGCGGGCCAGGATGCGGTCCCGTTCGGTTACCAGGGCGGCCGCGGCGGCGGGGATATCGGGTACGTCCAGCACCTGAATCTGGCCGATCATCTCCGGCGCGGACGCCTCGGCCCGAAAGCCGCCGCCCTCGCGGGCCAGCCGGGCGGCGAAGGATGCCCCGGCAACGACCGACGGCTCCTCTATCGCCATCGGCACCAGCACGTCCCGCCCGTTGACCTGGAAGTTCAGGGCGATGCCCAGGGGCAGAGCGTACCGCCCGACGACGTTCTCAATCATCCGGTCGGCCTGATCCACGGAGATGCCGCCATTGTGCAGGACGGCGATCTCCTCATCGGTCAGGTCGGCCCAGCGGGCGAGCCAGTCCAGCCGTTCCGGGAGCGGCCAATTGTAGAACCCGGAAATTCGGGATGACGGTTTCTGGTTCATTTACCACGAAGGATACGAAGCACAAAGAGCTATAAAATTTTGGTAATTATTCAACCCTGGCGATTAAAATCACCCCTGGGGGGCTTTCAGCCGGGCGTCCACCTTCGTGGACGCTTTCCGGCGACTGCGCAGGCGGTCGCCCGGTGCGAAGCACCCTTTCAGCCCGCGGTTTCAACCGCTGGACTGAATAGTTACAAATTTCGTATATTTCTGAGTGTTTCTGTGGCCTAAAAAGCGCCCCACAACACAACGCCGCCGGAGATTTCCCCGGCGGCGAGGCCTATTGTACGCGCGAAGAACTGTCAAAAACTATCCGATTGGTGTCAAAGGGTGTCGGAAAAAGTTTTTACCCTGGAAACGCAGGGGACGATTCCGGTACGGACGTCGGCAAAGCGGATGCTTTCAAACCACCTCCGTTGAGGGAAACGGAACAGATCAAAGACGGGCATGGGGTCAGTTCTCCGGAGCGATTGCCCGGGCCTTAAGGGTGCATCAACTCTTCCAGGTCGTGCTCCCGGAGAAAATTCACGATTCCACCCGCGCTGACGATTTTCAAGACAAAAGGGGGTAGCGGACGCGCCTGGAACATCTTGCCGGTTGTCACATGATAAATAACACCAGTGGCGGGGTTTACCTCCACCTCATCTCCGTCGTGGATTCCGGCGACCGCCTCTGGGCACTCCAGAACCGGTAATCCAATATTGATGGCATTGCGGAAGAAAATCCGTGCGAAGGACGCGGCGATGATACACTGGGCACCGGAATTCCTGATAGCAATCACTGCGTGCTCGCGGGATGAACCGCAGCCGAAGTTCTGCCCACCCACGACGATGTCGCCAGGGCGAACGCGTTCGGCGTATTCTGGCCTGACTTCGCAAAAGACATGCTTGGCCAATTCCTGTGGGTCGGTCGTAATGTTGAACCGTCCAGGGATGATTTCATCCGTGCTCACATGATCGCCGAATTTCCAGGCTCTGCCCATTATAACCTCCTTTTTATCCCCTCATAATTCTTCTTGGGTCGGTGATCCGACCCGTCAGGGCCGTCGCAGCGGCGGTGGCTGGGCTTGCCAGGTAAATTTCCGCCAGCGGACTCCCCATCCGTCCGACAAAGTTGCGGTTCATCGTGGTGAGTGCTCTTTCGCCGGGAGCCAGAACCCCGCCGTGCCGCCCGACGCACGCGCCACAGCCCGGATTGGTGACCGTGCAACCGGCGTTGATCAGAATTTCTATCAGTCCGTTTCGGAGCGCTTTGGTATAAATGCGCTGACTGGCCGGGGTGACGATGACCCGCACCAGCGGGTGCACCCGTCGGCCCTCTAATATGCGCGCAACGATTTCCAGGTCTTCATAGCGGCCGTTGGTGCACGTACCGATATAGACTTCATGCACCTCCAGCCCTTCTACCTCTTTTACAGGCTTGACATTGTCCACATCCGGAGGACAGGCAATCCGGGGTGAGAGGGTGGACACTTCTATTTCAATGACCCGTTCATACCGCGGGCGGATTGGCCGGATTCGTTCAAACGGTCCGCGCGCGGCCGTTTCGCTCTCCAGATATGCGATCGTCCGATCGTCGGGAGCGACCAGCCCGCACTTCGCTCCCATCTCGGTGGACATATTGGTGAAGACAAGGCGCTCGTGCACCGGCAGGTTATCAATGTATGCTCCGCCGAACTCCACCGCACGATATATTGCGCTATCCATACCCAGTCGCCCGATGAGATCCAGCATCACGTCTTTGGCGTACACTCCAGGCGGAGGCTGACCGTATAATTCAATCCGAATAGTCTCTGGTACCTTGAACCAACATTTGCCCGTTGCCCAAGCGACGGCGATGTCGGTGGAGCCCAATCCGGTACCGAATGCTCCCACCGCCCCGTACATATTGGAGTGGGAGTCTGCTCCCACGATGATTGCCCCTGGCACAACGAAGCCCTCTTCCAGCATTACCTGATGGCACACTCCCCGTATGAACAGGTGCGGCAGGCGCTGCTGGCGGACAAAATCCAGAATCCGGCGGTGATTTTCCGCCACCTGTACGTTCGGTGCCGGATAGGCATGGTCTAAATGCAGAACGATACGGCTTCGGTCGTAGATGGGCCGGCCGATCTCCTGAAAGGTCTGAATAGCCAGGGGGGTGGTGTTATCGTGACTCATGATGTAATCCACGTCCACCAGCAGGATTTCCCCCGCATATGCATGTCGGCCGATTTTTCGGGAGAAAATTTCCTCTATCAGTGTGCCCATTGCTCCTCCTACGGCGCCGAACTCGGATGGAATGTTTCCACAATCTCAGGATGAACAGTTGTACTTTTTTAATATCAGGCGCGTTTCCGTCCGCTTCACTCCTGGCACGGTGCGGATTTCCTCAATGAGGTTGTTGAGCGCCGCCACATCTTCCACACCCGCAAACGCGCTGATGTCGTAATCGCCGGTGACTTCGTATATATTCTGGACACCCTTGAACGCTCTGAGTTGTCGCACGACCGCCGAGGTGTAGACATGGGCTTCCAACTCTATCATGATCAGGGCGCTAATATCGTGCGGGATCACATCCAGTTCCCGCCCGGTCACCTGCTCAGCGATTTCAATGACATCGGCCTCAAACAACCGTTTACGGGTGTCGCCCAGCACCTTGATGCGCGAAACAATGACTTCCAGTTCCGCCGGGCTGACCTGTACTCCGTACTTTGCGAGGAGTGCAGCAACAGCGCTTCTGCCCGTGTATTTGTCAATCACTATTTTTCGCTCACGCCCCAGCAATGCTGGGTCAAACGGTTCATAAGTGCGCGGGTCTTTGAGGACCCCATTAGCATGCACCCCGCTTTTGTGGGTGAAGGCGTTCTGCCCGGTGATCGGCTTATTCGGGGCCGTCAGAATGCCCGAAGCGCGCTCCACATATGCGGAGAGTTCCATAAGGGCCCGCAGGTTGTATTTCTGCACCCCCTCCAGATTGTGAAAGGCCACGATGGTCTCGGCAAGGTCAGGGATGCCGCATCGCTCTCCCAGGCCGTTAACCGTAACATGAACGCAATCCGCTCCGGCGCAAATACCCGCCATCGCATTGGCCAGTGCCAACCCGTGATCGTTGTGGCAATGGAGGTCTATTTTGCAGGGCAGCAAGCGAGATCGTAACGCCGTGACCTTTTCTGCCACCCGATGCGGCTGCATAATGCCCAGTGTGTCGGCGAAACAGATACGGTCTGCGCCGGCCTCTATGGCGGCATTGCACGCCTGCACCAGAAATTCAAAATCGGTACGGGTGGCATCCTCCGCCGTGTAGCGCACCTTCAGCCCCAGGGAACGGGCATATGCCACATGCTCGCGAATGATATCCAGCACTTCTTCCGGCGTCTTGTGCAGTTTGGCCTCCAGATGGATCTGAGAAGTGGGGTAGAAGATGGCCACCCGGTCGGCGCCGCAATCGCGGGCGCGGGGGATGCCTGTCCGGCAGGCCAGCGAATGGGCGACGATTTCCGCCCGCAGCCCCAGGGCGGCAATCTGCTCAACGGCCCTCGCCACACCCGGAGAGACCGATGGGTCTCCTGCCTCAATCATTTCCACCCCCACTTCATCCAGCAACCGGGCGATTTCTATCTTCTCCTCAATGGTGAAACTGACATAAGGCGTTTGCTCTCCTTCGCGCAGGGTTGTATCCAGAATCTCCAGCATCGGACCTCCTTTCTTGGGGAATTTTTCTACTGTCCTCTGTTTATGGCGGCGATGCTCTGCCCGTAATAAAAAGCGCTCTCCGGGTTCGGAGAGCGCTTTTTGTAACAATAAATAGAGTGTTACTCTACATCAATCCTGCCGATGCAAAGAACGCCCACCATCCGAACCCAAAGGCGCGGACGTGGGCTCACGCTTGGACTTAAAAACAACCTGACCGACGGATTGAATCCCCTTCATCATTGGGCTATATTTTACTCCGAACGCAAAATTTGTCAATCTGCCGTGCTGCGGGGCTTGCGCAGCGAATCCCTTTCGGGGAGCAGCG
>CAKZOY010000451.1 GCA_937138275.1 uncultured Chloroflexota bacterium | reverse complement strand
GGCGCCCTCGCCGCCTACCGCCAGGCCCTGGAGTGGCGGCCGGGGGAGGAGGGGATTCGGAAGAGGATTCAGGAACTGGAAGGGCAGGAGTGAGGGAGCGGAGGAGCGGGGGAGCGGGGGAGCGGAGGGGCGGAGGGGCGGAGGAGCGGAGGGGCGGAGGAGCGGAGGGGCGGAGGAACGGAGGAGCGGAGGAGCGGAGGGGTTGGGGAAGCGAGGGTGGAGTATCAAAGCGATTCCTTGAGGAGACGCTCGTTGACCGATAGTGTGAGGACTGGCAGCCCAGGAGTCTTTCTTTTGAGGGATCAATTATGAGCAGCGCTACATACACTGAAGTATCTTTGTCACCCAGCCCTTCGGCATCGTTGCACATCTTTGTTACCGGCTGCGCCGGCTTCATCGGTTGGAAGGTGGCGGAGATGCTTCTGGACCAGGGGCACACCGTCGCAGGCGTGGATAACCTCAACGATGCCTACGATGTGCGCCTCAAACACTGGCGCCTGGCCCGATTGGAAGGCCGGCCTGGTGGCGCTGCCCCTGTTAAGGAAGAGAGGGCAGGCAAGGTACACGCACCAAGGCGTATTCTGCCATCAGGATGGAGTTGTCTTGCCTGCACCGGAAAAGGTGAGTGGGCAGATCGGGTTCCGGCGGCGCCCTAGCTCAACCTACGGCCTGGCTCAACCAGGGAACCTCAACTATGCTAATGGTAGGCAAGTGGGCCAAAGTCTTGAGATCGTTCTCGGAGCTGGTTGAGTAGTGGCTGGAGGAGTGATGATTGAATACTCTATGCAGGATTATTGGGAAGAGCGATTGCGCCGCAGATTTGATCTTACTGGTTCTGGTTGTATTGGCTTGGGACCTCGTTACAACGCGTGTTTGTATAAAGCCCGCGTAGAAGCCCTTGAGAGGGCATTGAAGAAATTCGACTAAAACTACTGGGTTAGTACGGCTTCAAATGCTTAGAAAGAATCTGGTTTACGCAATTGGAAGCGCAGCGAACAGCGCTGCTTTATTCTTGCTTGTTCCCTACTTGGTTAATGTCTTCACACCAGAAGAGTATGGAGCATGGGCTATCTTTGAGATAGCCATCTTGCTTCTCAATATGGTGATGCTGGCCGGATTGGAAGTCGGATTGATGCGGGAATATTGGTTTCTGGCTGATGAGCGCTCACAGGCACAATTGGTCGGGAGCGTTTTGCTGGTAATCGCTCTGTGGGGTGGGATGATCTTTGTAGGCGGCACGTTTCTTGTGACCAACGGCCTCCATTTTTCTCTTCCTGGTACTCCTTTCACCTTAATTGAGACACTCGCCATAGCCTGGCTTGAGGCGCTCTTTTCCTTGCTCCTGACTTTGTTCCGGATAAGAGAACAGGCTGTCACGTTTGTTTTTCTGTCAGTAGGGCGTATGCTCTTGTTTATGGGTTTATCCATTGGGTTGGTACATACTGGATATGGATTGCCCGGAGCGTTGCTGGGACGGCTGGGCGGAACAATTGTAATGTTAGGCGGGGCCGGGGCGCTGGGATTTCGTTATATTTCTCTTCCGAGGCTGGATCTGGAGAGATTGAAACGTGTTGTGCGTTATGGACTGCCGTTGCTTCCTACCAACCTTGCCTCATATGTCCTATTAGCATCCGACCGTTATGTGCTACAACATTTCTCAACTCTGGAGAGTGTGGCTGTGTACACTTTTGCCTATAAAATTGCTGCGACTCTGGACATTCTGATCACGCGCCCTTTTGCGTTGGACTGGGCGCCGCGACGGTTTAAGATTGCGACTCAAAGCGATCCGTCGCATAAGTATGCTCAGGCTTTGCTCTTATACCTTTGGGCGGCGGTTTGTTTTAGCCTGTGTGTTACTGCACTGACTCCGGCCTTCTATCACTGGGTTGCCCCGCATGAGTACTGGATGGGGATGAAACTGGTGCCGGTGATTCTGCTGGCCTATCTTATCTATGGCTTGAGTTATCCGCTTAATGTAGGAATTATGCTTAAAGACCGCACCCAGTATCTGCCGGTTATCGGCTGGATCGCCGCGGCGGTTTGTCTGGGATTGAACTTCTGGTGGATCCCCCGTTACGGCGTAATGGGCGCCGCGTGGGCGACTGTTGTGGCTTATGGCTTCTGGACAGGTGGGATTGCCGGGGTATCTTTGCGGCTTTACCCCATTAAATATTCGCTGTATTCCATCTCCCTGATTGTGGTAAGCACCCTGGTGGGATATTGCGGAATCAAAGGATTTGAACAGCTGTGGAGCACCAGTGATGATGTCATTTTACTCTCCCTTGTCAATGCAGCCTGGGTGTTCTTGCTTTCTGCTGGCACGGGCTTTGTTCTTTGGGGCAGGAATTTTCTAACCAAACAAGAGGCAGGAAGAGCAAGCCGATGATTGCTTTTCTCCTTTTCCTGCTGTTTTTAGCGCCCACTGTTCAATACCGGGTGGAACTGGGCATCTTCAGTTTTGCCATAATGGAACCAACCATTTTATTGGTCTCATCTGCTCTATTTATATATCTCCTCCAAAAGAAACGTCTGATAATGCCCAAAAATCTTCTGTTGCTCTTGCTCGCCATAATGGTGTGTTGGGCTTTTATGGTTCGTCCCTGGGCCCATAACTGGCAAAACGGCTTAAGTGATGTGCGAGATTGGGTTATTCCATTTGTATCCTTCGCTATCTTGTTTTCTTCGGTCCGCTCTGGTTGGCGGAGATGGATAGGTCTTCTGCTCGCCATAGCAATAGGGAACGGTTTTGTTGGGATTTACCAACACTTCGCCGATACGTTTCGGCCCTTCATTACCCCTCTTGCTGCCTATAAAACTGGTTTCAGCCTATCTCCAGAGAGCTGGAGTCTTGTGACTGCCTCTTACGCAGTGGGCTTTTTCTCTCATCCCAATGGGTTTGCGATGTATCTTCTCTTCTCGCTTTTATGTGCCATCGCCTGGCCTGTGAAGGGGCACCATCGCATTTCCAAGAGGCTTTTGAAAACAGTCTCTGTGTTGACACTATTTGTAGTATTGTTTTGGACATACGCCAAAGCCAGTCTATTGGTGATGGTGCCCTGTCTTATAGGTTTCCTGATCGTTCGGTTGGTGAAAAATTGGGAGCAATTCTTGCTTCTCTTTGGGGGAACTCTGATAGTATGGGGAGCCGTTGCCTGGTTCGCCTTTCATTGGCTGCCTCCGGCATACCTGAACACACTGTGGTGGCGATTTCAATTGTGGCGCACTGTTCTTGAGACGATCGCAGATCACCCGGTAATCCTACTGATAGGCAATGGGATGGAGGAATTTGGTGCGCGCTCTATTTACCCGCAACCCCACAACCTGTATCTCTATCTGTTGCTTGCGTATGGCCTACCAGGGTTAGGAATCATACTCACTATTTTCTCGTACTTATGGAAATGCGGCCATTCCGCTTTTCAATATCGGCTGTTTCACAGAGAGCCTTTATTGGCAGCGCTGTGGATGGGATTAATTTCGTTTTTCATCGTCGGGTTGGTAGAGTCTAACCTGATGGGAATTGAAGCACGGATGATCTTTCTCATCTACTGGGCTTGTTTTTTAGGTTTGTGGCGCGAAGTCGCTGGCGAGTCTAAATGGAGGATCGCTGCTGATGCCCAAAGAGCGATTGCACGTCCTGTTCATATCCGAACTCTACCCTAACCCGGTCAGGCCGGCTCTTGGCATTTTTGTGGAAAACCAAGCCCGCCATCTGCTGCCCTATTGCGACGTGACGGTCATCGCACCTGTGCGGGTTTTCCCTCACCTCAGGCTCTGGAAGCGCCTGATACGTCCCAGGTCTTTTTTGAAGGAGTGGAAACAATGGCAAGCCGAGTTGAGACACATTCCTTTTTATCGGGAGTCAGATAGTGGTATTCCGGTGTTCTACCCGCGCTACACATCTCCTCCCAGGCAAATCTTTCATGGGCTCTGGGGATTTTTCGCTTATCCTTTTTTGCTCAACCTGCTAAAAGATTTGCATCACAGCCATCATTTTGATCTGGTTCATGCTCATTACGCAAGTCCCTGTGGAGTGATCGCTCTGCTTGCCAGGCGGTGGATGAAACTGCCCGTGATAGTTAGCATTCACGGGGCAGACGTAACCTATACGGCTAAACAAAACCCCGTTAGCGCCACAATTATCCGCTGGGTTTTTCGCAACGCAGATGCGATCCTCGCCAATAGCACTTGGACAATGAGGCAGATTGTGCGTTATGGGGGTACTCCAGAGAAAGCACAGATTGTGCGTTTGGGTGGAAATCCTTCCGATGCAATGACCAATCTACAGGCTCGCCGAATCCGGAACGAAGCGATTAACTTATTGTCAGTAGGATACCTGGAAGAAAGGAAAGGGCATTCGTACGTACTACACGCCCTTCGGCGGTTGCGGGATGAAGGGCATCTCCGTTATGTAATTGTGGGAGATGGTTCTCAACGGGAGCCTCTGGAACGTCTTGCCCGATCGTTAGGTATAGATGACATTGTATCGTTTGAGGGGTACAAACCCCATCAGGAAGTATGGCGCTATTTTGCCAGTTGCGATATCTTTGTTTTACCCAGTTGGAACGAAGCCTTCGGTATTGTATACATTGAAGCTCTGAGTCAGGGGAAACCCGTGATAGGGTGCGAAGGGGCGGGTGGGCCGGAGGACTTGAAAGCCCTTGGAGATTGCATTGAGTTGGTCAAACCCCGGGATGTGGAGAGTCTTGTCGTTGCTTTGCGGCGACTTATCAACGATCCCGAACGGCGTCGTCAGATGGGAGAGATAGGACAGCGAATTGTACAAGAGTATTTTTCCTGGGAACGTAACGCTGCGGATACCTTTGCCATCTACTGCCAGATACTTCAGAGATGAATTCAGAATTGGGATCAGTATATTATGATACGCGCCGCCAGAGGTTCAGAGTAAATTGGCGGAGAACGCTCTCCATTGTGGTAGGAGAATTGCTCCTCCGAGAGATTTTGCAGGCGCGTCCTTTCATCAGGGGACGCTTGCTGGATGTTGGCTGTGGAAAACGGCCCTACGCTGCGATTTACGAACCGTTGGTAGAGAAAAGCGTCGGAACAGAGGTGGTATACTCACCCCACGGGGTCGGTATGGCTGATGTTATATGCCTAGCAGAACGAGTCCCGTTTGCTAATCGGAGTTTTGATACGATTTTGTGCACCGAAGTACTGGAGCATACAATAGATCCCTTTACCGTGATGAGGGAATTCGCCCGTGTTCTGAAACCCGGAGGATATCTGCTTCTTTCAGTACCATTTATCTACCCGATTCACGAGTCTCCCTACGACCATTGGCGGTTCACATCCTATGGGCTGGCCCTGCTCTGCCAGATGGCAGGGTTAGAAGTGCACTACATTCATACCAGAGGAGGCCTGGGCGCAATGTTAATGGCTTTATGGGGTTCCTTATCCGTACGTGCAGTGAACGCGCTCAGCCAACTGCTACGTCAGTCCATCCCATTGCGAGAAAGGATGATAGTTCGTTGGTGTTTGGCTCTTCCCCAGTGGGTTTACCTTGGGCTGCGGGAAAGGTGCTTCGCAAAAGTTGGCAGTTTACGCAGCAAAATAGCCGGTTTGATAACTTTGGGCTACTTTGTAGTGGCGCGCAGAGGAGAGTCGCATGAAAATACCAGAGTATAAGCACCGACAGATGGATTTTGAGAACAGGGTGCGACCCCGTTATAACCTGGAACCGGTTCGCTGGACTCCTGTTGAGCAATTCTATGCAGAGCGGGAATATCGTTACGGGCTTGAATTGCTTCGGATCTGTTGCCTTGAGATAAGAACAGTCTTGGTCTGCGGCGTGGGTGCGGGAGCTGATTTACATTATTGGCTTCAGCATTTACCTATGCGCTGGTGTGTGGGCCTGGATTTCTCTGTTGAGGCAATCAGAGCAATCTGCGCAATTTTAGAACTCTGCTGGAGAGCGATTGCGGCTTGGAGGTTATACGCATACGCATAGCATATGTTCCTGACAAGGCCTATTGCTTTACTATAGAAAACAAGGAGCCCCGCCCGCGTTGACTTTCTTGCTGTTAACCATTCGGAAAATATTGCGTGCTCTGTCAAGGGATCTTTATATACGCTTGCTGACCGAGCACTGCATTGCCCTGGTGTGTTCTCCATGAGGATACTTATACTCCACAACCATTACCAGCAACCCGGCGGCGAAAAAGTGGCCGTGGAAGCCCAGATAACCTTACTCCGCCAGCGAGGCCATGAAGTCATTTTCTACGCGCGAGACAATACAGAAATCAAGCGCTACGGCTTGTGGCAAAAGGCGATTTTCTTCCCTGAGGCCATTTTCTCCTGGCAGACTTATCGGGAGGTGAAATCACTGGCAATCAAGGAGCGCCCGGATGTGGCTCACGTCCACAACGTATTCCCATTGATCTCGCCCGGTGTTTACCACGCCCTGGATCATAGCGGTATCCCTATCGTTCAGACGGTCCATAATTACCGCTTTTTGTGTCCGAATGCCCTTTTCTATACTCAGGGTGAAATATGTGAACGGTGTAAATTCGGGAATACCCTCCCGGCAATACGCAGGCGGTGTTATCGCCAGAGCTATCTTCTGAGCGCCCTGTACGCTTTGTCCATCGGACTGCACCGGCGATGGCGTACGTTTCAACTGATTGATCGCTGGATCGCTCTGACGCCTTTCGTGGCTCAAAAACTGGTGGAGGGGGATCTGGCTACACCTGAGCGGATATCGGTTCTGAGCAATTTTCTGCCCGACCCCCTGCCTGATGCAGGGTTCACGGAACCTCGGGAGCCCTTAGTTTACTTGGGCCGATTATCACCAGAGAAAGGCGTGAAAGTCTTGATTGAAGCCGTAACCGGGTTGCCCGAAGTAGGTCTTCAGATCGCGGGAGATGGCCCCCAGATGTCGGAGTTAAAAGAGTTGGTGCAACGGGAAGGGCTGCGGAATATCCGATTCCTGGGCCACGTATCAGGAGAACGGAAGTGGAACCTGTTGCGGAGGGCGCTGGCCACGGTGATACCATCTATATGGTATGAGGCTTTTT
>CAKZOY010000450.1 GCA_937138275.1 uncultured Chloroflexota bacterium | reverse complement strand
CCCCTCTCTTCCCCCCTCTCCCCCGCCCGCAGGGCAAGGGGGAGAGGGGGGCAAGGGGGGTGAGGGGGATAAAGAGAGTCCCAGTCAACAAAGAAACTCGGAATGAACGGTCAGACTCCCACCCGGGCAAGGGTAGGGGATACGACTTTATGAGAATCAACAGACGTAAAGCGTAAAGACGTAAGGTGTAAGGGGAGGTTGAAATGCCGTTACCGTACAGTGAGATTGTTATGGAGCATTTCCGCAACCCGCGCAATGTGGGGCGGATAGAGGACGCAGACGCCAGGGCGATAGAGGGAAGTCCCGCCTGCGGCGATATGGTCGCCGTGTATCTGAAGGTGGACCCCGAAACCCATGTGATCACCGACATAAAGTTTGAGTCCTACGGGTGCGCTTCCAACATCGCCACCGGTTCCATCATCACCGAACTGGCGAAAGGAAAGACACTGGAAGAGGCAAAGCAAATCACCTGGGAGCATGCGTCGGAAGCACTGGGGGGACTACCGCCCGTCAAAGTCCATTGTTCGGTACTGGCCGTGGATGGCCTGCGGGCAGCGATCCAGAACTACGAGGAGCGCCACGGCCTGGTCAAGGACCAGGAACCCACTACGGTGGAATTCGTCCGCAAACGCCTAAAGCACGTGATGAACCCGGTGGTCGGCCTGGATATCGTGCGCACGAAACTGGTCAAAGAGATTGAAGTTCAGGACGGCGTAGTACGGGTGGTGCTGGACCTGCCATCGGATCACATGTTCGCTGCGGCGATGAAGGAAGACATTGAGGAGAAACTGGGCCACCGCTGGGATGTCAAGCAGGTTATCGTAGAGTTCACCGAGTGAGGAGGTTAGAATGGCAGAGATCCTTGTGGACTGCCGGGGCGAGACCTGCCCGGTACCCCTGGTGGAGGCCCGAAAGGCAATCCGTCGGGCACAGCCAGGAGATGTGATCGTGGTGATCGGCACCCACCCCGCATCCCGGGAGGAAATCCCGATGGCCGTGCGGGCGCTGGGACTGGAACTGCTGAGCGTGGAGGGGACGGAGACGGATTGGACGATCCGTATCCGCCGATAGGAGGTCGCTATGGCGGACAAAGTGACCATTGTGCTCCACAGCGGGGATATGGACAAGGTGTACAGCGCGCTCATCATCGGCAGCGGCGCGCTGGCGATGGGGATGGAAGCCTCCATATTCTTCACCTTCTGGGGGCTGCAGCGGTTAAAGAAAGACGGCCTGGAGAAAGGGCCGCTCTCTAAAATGCACTTTCTGGGCCTGGGCAAGTGGATGGTCCGGCAACGGATGAAGAAGGCGAACGTCATCACCCTGGAGCGGCTGATGCGGGATTTCAAGGAACTGGGCGGCAAAGTCATCGCATGCGATATGACGATGGAAATCATGGGTATCCGCCGTGAGGACCTGCGAGAAGATTGGATTGACGCCTACGGCGCCGTCGGCACGTACATTCAGGAAGCCCGCGGTTCGGCGATTACCCTGTTCATATAAATGCTCATTAAGGAGGCTACCGATGGAAGAGCCGAAAACCTGGTGGAAATGCTCCAACTGCGGTTATCTTCTGCAGGCCCCTCAGCCACCGGAAACCTGTCCCAGTTGCGGTCAGAAGTGCATCTTCGTGGATACGACCTGCTACATCCCCGAATGCGGGGGGCCGGGGAACATTGACCCCCAGATCGCCCAGCGACGCGGGTAAGGAGGGCCGATGGAGCCAAAAGGACGGGTTGTAGGACCCCACAACGAGCACACCGTGATCTTCTACGGCCTTTCCACCTGCATCTGGTGTCGGAAAGCCCGTCAGCATCTGGAAGCACTGGGAGTCTCTTTTGACTACTACTATGTGGACCTGCTTCAGGGGGCAGAACGGGAGCGGATTGTGGAACAGGTCCGCTGCTGGAATCCCAGCGTCTCCTTCCCCACGCTGGTGGTAGATGACCGGCGGGCCATCATCGGTTTTCGTCCAGAGGAAATCCAGGAGGCGCTGGACCTATGAGCGCAGAGACCATCTCCAGAGAGCAGGTAGAGGCCCTATACAAACGGCTGTACGAGGAAGCGGAAGCAGCGGGTTATCACCTGAACCCCGACCGGGAGTTTGTCCTGGGCCTGGTGGAGGGATTGCTGATCAACGAGGCCCGCTACGGCTACTGGGCCTGCCCCTGCCGTCTGGCGACGGGGGATAAGCAGAAGGACCTGGACATCATCTGCCCGTGCGATTACCGCGACGCTGACCTGCTGGACTGGGGGGCCTGCTATTGCGCGCTCTACGTTTCCGATGAGATGCTGCGCGGCGAGCAACCTCTTCAGCCCATCCCGGAGCGTCGCCCTCCGGAAGGTCAGCGCCCTCAGGAACTGGCAGCCCGTTCCTCAGCCCCTCCTGGAGACCTCCCCCTACCCGTCTGGCGCTGCCGGGTCTGCGGTTATCTCTGTGCCCGCGAGCAACCGCCCGCCGTCTGCCCCATCTGCAAGGCCAAACGCGACCGTTTTGAGCGATTCTGGTAATCACCGCAGGGAACGCAGAAAGAGACATACTTCGGGTACGGGCAACCCATCCCGACCCGATACACCTGCGATGGTGAGGACGTTTCCCCACCGCTGGAGTGGACCGACCCACCGGCCGGTACGCGGAGTTTCGCACTGATTATGGACGACCCCGACGCGCCGATCGGCGTCTGGGACCACTGGGTGCTTTTCAACCTTCCGCCGGAAACCCGCTCCCTGCCGGAAGGAGTTCCGCCCGATGCCGACCTGGCCCAGGGCGGCCGTCACGGTCGGAACAGTTGGAAGCGGCTGGGCTACGGCGGTCCGTGTCCTCCTGGCGGCACCTATCGGTATTTCTTCCGACTGTATGCCCTGGACACCGTCCTGGACCTCCCCTCCGGTGCGACAAAGAAAGATGTCCTGAAGGGTATGGAGGGGCACATCCTGGCCCAGGCGGAACTGATGGGGACGTACCGCCGGTAGGGGCGTTCACACAACTTGCGCAGGACGCCACTCCGCTGCGCTGCGGGGCTGACTACGAACAGTGCGATGGCGTTCGTAGTGCGCTACGGAGCGAGGCGGAGTAGCGCAGGACCACAAGCGCCAACTGGGAAGGAGGAACTATGCAAACCCGAAAACTCGGCTATACCGATTTGTATCTGACCACCGTCGGCCTGGGCACCTGGGCCATCGGGGGCAGCGGCTGGGAATACACCTGGGGCCACCAGGATGACGCGGAATCCATCCGCACCATCCAGCGCGCCATAGACCTGGGCATCAACTGGATAGATACCGCCGCCGTCTACGGCCTGGGGCACTCCGAGGAGGTCATCGGCAAGGCGATCCGCGGCCGCCGCGACCAGGTCATCATCGCCACCAAATGCGGCCTGGTCTGGGATGAGGGGAGCACCGTCCCCTACGGACGGCTCAAAGCCTGGAGCGTCCGCAAGGAAGTGGAAGACAGCCTGCGCCGCCTCAATGTGGACGTTATTGACCTGTATCAGATTCACTGGCCCAACCCCGATAACGACATAGAGGAGGCCTGGGCAACCATCGCCGACCTGGTTCGGGAGGGGAAAATCCGCTATGCCGGGGTCTCCAACTTCAGTGTGGAGCAGATGAAGCGCATCCAGCCCATCCACCCCATCGCCTCGCTCCAGCCGCCGTACAATATGCTCCATCGGGACATTGAGGCGGAAATTCTCCCCTTCTGCGCGGCCAACAACATCGGCGTGGTGGTCTACAGCCCGATGGCCTCCGGCGTGCTGACGGAGCGCTTTAGCCGCGAGCGGGCAGCGGCCCTGCCAGAGGACGACTGGCGCCGCCGGTACAACGACAACTTCCGGGAGCCCCGGCTGAGCGCCAATCTGGCACTGGTGGACGGACTGCGGGCGATTGCCGCGCGGTACAGCCGAACGGTCTCCCAATTGGCAATCGCCTGGGTGCTGCGGCGACCAGAAGTCACATCAGCCATCGTGGGAGCGCGGCGGCCGGAGCAGATAGAAGAGACCGCCCCCGCAGCCGATTGGGCTATCCCGCCGGAGGCGGTCGCCGAGATAGAAGAACTTCTGGCCCGACGGGCAGAGGCCCTGAAGGGCGGAGGATAGGAGGAAGCGATGTACCGGCGAATTCTGGTCCCGATGGAACGGGAGGGGAGCAAGGAAGCCCATCTGTGGCACGCCACCCAACTGGCGTCCGAACTGAGAGCGGAACTTCACCTGCTGCACGTCATTCCGGTTGTCTCGTCGGACGAGTACTTTTTCCAGCAGATTCAGGTGGAGGCAGGATCGCGAGGGGCGCGGCGCAAGGCGGAGGCGGAGGACTACTTCCGTCGTCTGGAGGAACAGATGCGCCAGCGGGGGATCGCCATTCATACGGAAATTGTCTTCAGCACCCGCCCGGAAGATGAGGCGATTCTGGAATACGCGGCCCAATCCGCGTGCGACCTCATCGTCCTGCCCAATCTGCGCCGGTCGTTGCTCAGCCGCTGGATTCAGGGCAACATCCCCGCGCGGGTGCAGCGGCGGTCTTCCATCCCGGTCCTGTTCGTGAGCGAGGAGGTGGAGCAATGAGTCGGGAATATGTGCTGGAAGCGCTGAACCACGACCTGAGGTCGGAACTGGCGGCGATAGAGATTTACACCGCCCATGCCCAGGCGCTGCAGGACGATCCGCTGGCGGAGGGCATCCGGGCCATCCTGGCGGTGGAACAGCGGCACGCCCGCGACCTGACGGCCCGCATCCGGGAACTGGGGGGCACTCCGGCCGAGCCCGGCGGGGTGGAGACGATCGTCGGGCGGGCGACGGGCGCCGCCAGCGCCCAGGCGACCCCGCTGGAGATGCTGCAACTGGAACTGGCAGAGGAGCAGCAGGCCATCCGGGACTACGCCACCCAGATCGCCGAAATTATGGACGACGACGAGACGGTCGCTCTGCTGGAGCAGAATATGGCCGACGAGATGCAGCATGCCCGCTGGCTCAAGGCCCAGATCGCCCGCCTCCGCCGATAGAGGTGTGCCGTGAGCGAACAGATCGTCGTCCGGCAGAACCGGGAGTTCCTGACCGAGATTCTGGCCCCCGACCCGCACCGTCCCGACGACCCGCAACTCTATCCGGTAGAGCACATCTACCACCTGACGCCCTACGGGATGCTACTGGCAAGCCTGGCGACCTGTACGGCCATTGTCCTGCATGCCTACGCGCAGCATCACGGTCTGGACCTGCAGGAAGTGGAACTGCGGCTGCGGTACGAGCGGATATTCAGCGACGACTGTCGGGACTGCGAAGCCATAGATGAGTACCGGGAGCAGATTGTGGAGGATATCGTCCTTATGGGCAACCTGACGCCTCCGCAGCGGCAGAAACTGCTTCTGATCTCCCGCCACTGCCCGGTGCACAAAATGCTCCATCAGGGGATAGAGGTGGTCTCCCGTCTGGCCGAATAGATGCACCGGCAGGTGGCCCAAATCTCCCTGCAAGCGCAGACTGGCAGGATGCTTTCATTTAACGCAGGAGGTCAAACCATGGAACCCGTCATAGATGTGGGAAGCGCAGCCCCCGATTTCACCTTGAAGGATCAGAACGAGCAGGAAGTCACCCTCAGCGCCCTGCGGGGCAAAAAGGTGATCCTCTCCTTCCATCCGCTGGCCTGGACGCGGGTCTGCGCCATACAGATGCAGGACCTGGAGAAGCACCGGGAGGAGATAGAGCGATTGGGCGCGGTGGCGCTGGGGTTGAGTGTGGATAGCGTCCCCTGCAAGAAGGCGTGGGCGGAGTCCCTCGGCATTCAACACACACCGCTTCTGGCCGATTTCTGGCCCCATGGCGGCGTCGCCCAGGCCTACGGCATCTTCCGGGAGAAGAACGGCTTCAGCGAACGGGCTGTCTTCATCGTGGATGCCGAAGGCATTGTTCGCTTCAAGAAAATCTACCCGATGCGCGAGGCGCCGGACATCCAGGAGATTCTGGCCGCGCTGGCAGAGGTGTGAGATGGTCCGCTACGAGAAGGAGACGCGCCGTTCTCCAGATGAGGTGATGGAACGGGCCCTGAAGTTCTTCGGCCCGCAGGGTCTGGGGATGACGGTGGAGGAACAGGGGGATTGCTGCCTCTACTTCTCCGGAGGCGGGGGATATGTCCAGGTTCAGCTCGCCCGAGCGGAAAAGAACCGGACATTGGTCACGGTGGAGAGCAGGGAATGGGACTACCAGGCCCTGCGGTTTCTGGAAAAGGTGTAGATAGACGAGTGCATCAGAGAACAATTCCACCGGCGGCCTTCGCCGACCAGGGGCAACTTGGGGTGTAGCCTTGACCATTCTGGAGGTGGACCAGTTATCCGGCAATCTCAGGAGTCGCTTCTGCCATAACCGAACTGCATCCCGGGGGAGCGGGCTTGCATGGGTAGGTTTTTTTCATCCCCCAGCAAGCAAGGGGTAAAAAGAAGATTTTTTGATTAGGCGGCTTCGCCGCCCAATCAAAAAATCTATTTCTTCCTCGCTTTGCTGGAGGCAATATCGCGCTTTCGCCCGACAGTAAACGTTCAGGCTAAGCCTCAAAAGGGCGCTTAGGCGCCCTTTTCGATGAGGGCTACCCCAAAAACCTACCCATACGAGGGGGAACAGAGGAGCGGTGAAGCCATTGCCTCGCTCTGGGCGAAGCGCCGACATCCAGGAGGTTCTGGCAGCGCTGGCATGAGAATTCTCATCGTAGAAGACGAACAGGATCTGGCTATCGCTCTGGCACGCGGGTTGCGTCGTCAGGGCTATGCCGTGGACATCGCCAGCACTGGGGAGGAAGGTTGGGAAAAGGGCGAAGTCCATGACTACGACTTGGTCATCCTGGACCTCAATCTGCCGGAAATGGACGGCCTGGAAGTATGTCGGCGATTGCGGGCCAGCAAACCCGACTTACTTATCCTTATCTTGACAGCCCGCAGTCGGCTGGAGGATAAGGTCACCGGTCTGGACCTGGGAGCAGTGTTCGGGTCCACATCCATTCGCTACGGCGCAAATTAGGCGACGATGCAGAGAATCCGCGCTACATTGAAACT
>CAKZOY010000449.1 GCA_937138275.1 uncultured Chloroflexota bacterium | reverse complement strand
TTTTGCCCGGAGCATCTCCCCCCAGGCCTGGATTGCTATTTCCGGCTCCCCGGAAGGATGGTGATGGTCTGGAGCAGAGGCGAACCGGTCCTGGTGTTCCTGCGGGGAGAGGATCAACTGGTCTGCAATTGCCCCGAATACAACTGGAAACAAGAATGCCGACATACTCAGGCGCTCCAGGCGGGATTATGGGTTCATATTTTCCAGCGCCCTCAGGGGTGCGGCCTGGTGACCTGTACCCAGGATTGGGTGCGGAAAGGGCGATGCTCCGCGACCATACGTGTGCCTCTGACTCAGGAGATGTCGGTCGCAGTGTGAACGAAGCGAAAGGAGGAGATCATGATCGGCAATCTGTTAGGTAGGCTGGCCTGTGGGGCCATTCTCTCGGCGGGGGCCCTTGTCACCCTCTTCTGTCTGGCATGCGCCGCATCCGCAAGGCGCAATGGCGAGGCACCGGGTTTCTTCGTGGTAGGCGCCATTTTCTGCCTCTTCCTTATTGGAATGGTTCTCCTGCTCTTTATTGCGATCTCCTGATGGTTCCACGGAGGTCCGTATGAAGCCTGTTCTCTATCTCTATGCCTTCATTCACGGGAAGGCCATTTGTGTGGGGGTCATCTGGGGCACCTCCGGCGGTGCAACTCTGTAGAGGGCTTTATCAAGAACGGCGCGCTTCCGGGCAGGCCCCCTCGGGCCTTCTGTCCGGACCTGTGCGGCAAATCCCTCAGGGAGATGTGGGGTTTGCGGAGCGGCAAAGCCGCCCCGCAAAGTCCCGCCCATCCCCGCTCCCGTGCGAGGCGAATTGCTGTGCAAGCCCCCGGAAGAGCTTGCGCAGCAAATCCTTTTCGGGGAGCAGCGTGCCCGTGAAAAGGGGGAAGGTGGGGTTTGTGGGGGCGGCTTCGCCGCCCCCACAAACCCCACCCCCCACCCCTTTCCCATGCGGGGCGAATTGTTGCACAAGCCCCGAAACGTTTTATTGACTTCATAGCCGGGATGTGCTACAATCAAGGCCAGGGAGGGTTATATGCTGGCAAAACTGGTGAAGGCAACCAGCGACTTTCTGGCCAGATCTCCGGGACTTCTGGTGGTCATCGGGTTGGGGATGATTGTGCTGAATTTCATCCTCCAGATCCTTCCGCCCTGGCCGGTGATCCACTGGATGGCCCAAACCAATCTCTGGCTCCACGTGGGGCTTCTGCTCAGTTTATTCGGCTTACTGGTGGCGCGCGTCCTCTGATTCGCCGGTCAGGAGAACAAGAACAAGGGGCAGCGGGAACATACCCGCTGCACCTTGTCCCTCTCCGGCGGGGTGCTGCAAGGGAAAACGCGCCATCACTTGAGGATGTAGTATGTGCCCTTCTTGTCCCCCACTTTGATCAGCACTCCCTTATCCACCAGGTCGGCCAGGTCCAGCCGGAGGGTTTCCGGGCTGACGTGCGGGCAGATGACCTGATACTCCCGGTTGGTGATTCGGCCGTACCGCCGGATGTACTCCAGAGCCTTCATCTGGCGCTCGTTCATTGTCCGTTGCCACTGGGCGATCGGTGCGCGCTCCCGGCGGTTATACAGGGTCACACTGAATAAATACGGTTCGGCCCGGAAGTGGGGAGGCGGTAACCCGGCGGCGGTCATTTCTTCAATCATCAGGTCTATCCCCAGTCCCAGTTCTTCAATGTACCCCCAGTGATACAGGGCCCCTACGATGCGCGGGTTGCGGGAGAAGTGTTCTTCCACGATGTTATCCAGGGTGATGTAGCCGGGGAGGCCGCCCGGGCTGATGATTTCCATCCGGTCGGTGAACATCCGGACCTCAATGCGGCGCCCCCGCAGGCGGTAGTCGCGGTGGGCTACTGCGTTCACCAGGGCTTCCCGGACTGCCGCAGGCGGATACTCTGTCTGCTCCACTCGTTCCAGTCCCTTCACCACCGCGCCGGTGCGCATTTCCTCCATGATCACGGCCCAGGTGCGCTGGATCACCCGCGCCAGCGGGCCGTTAATGTCCTCCCGTCGTCCGTAACCCGCTTCGCCGCCCTCTCCCCGGGGTTCTGTGCCCAGAAACTTCACGAACACCAATCCACTCTGGGATAGAAAAGCCTGGGGTTCCCGACCAAACAGGAGGATGCCTGCCACGGTGGGGCGTCCTTCATCATCCAGCGCGCCGATTTGCATCAGGAGTTCATCGGCCGAGCGGGCCCATAACCGGTGCTGTTTCTCCTGCCAGCGCTGGAGGAATTCTGCCACCACTTCTTCATCAAAATCCGCCCGTTGGGCCCCCGCAACGGTCTGAGATTCGTAATCCCCGCTGGATTTGGTCGCTGCCAGATGTCGGATTTCTTCTCCGGAGAGGGGGCGGTTCTCTCCCAGACGGCGAATCAGTACCCGTCCATCCGCCAGGCTGTGGAGTTCTATGCTGCGAGGGACTCTGATATAGAAGACGAATCCTCCTGCGATTTCCTCTTGCTGATATTCGGCTTCCAGCGGTGGACGGCACTGGCGAAGGGCATCCTGGAGCAGCGATTCCACTTCCTCCGGGTAAATCCCTCCGACAGACTTTCCGGTTTCATCTATGCCAAGGATGATCGTCCCGCCGTCCGCGTTGGCGAAGGCGACGATTGTTTCGGCCAGCAGGTCCACATCCGGCTCCGGCATCACAGCCAATAGTTGTCCCGACCTTCGTTTCAACAAATCTTCCCACATCGCGCATCCCTCTGCTGGAGTATCAACACTCCTCTTCCAGTATACAACAAAACTGGTCAAAGACAAAGGTTGCCGGATGGAGGGCTTGTGCAGTAAATCATTTCGGGGAGCGGCGCGCCCACAAA
>CAKZOY010000448.1 GCA_937138275.1 uncultured Chloroflexota bacterium | reverse complement strand
GCATTTCCACCGAAATAGAGCAAGCCAGCAGTCGCTTCTACGAAGGGTTTCTGTGCGGTCTGTTTGACGCGGACGGTGCGGTGGTCGGGGACCATCGCAAGGGGGTATCCGTACGGCTGGCCCAGTCCGACCTGCCTCTGCTGGAAGGGGTCCAGCGAATGCTGCATCGGCTGGGCATTGTCGCGACCCTGTATCCGAACCGACGAGGCGCCGGGACTTCCTCTCTTCCGGATGGCAAAGGGGGGCGACGGGAATACCCCCTTCGGCCTCAACATGAACTGGTCATCTGCGGGGACAACCTGGCCCACTTTGCCGCCCGCATCGGATTCACGGACGAGGCGAAGGCGGCTCGGCTTCGGCAACGGCTGGAAGCGTATCGCAGGCGGCTGAACCGGGAACGGTTTGTGGACGAGATCGTCTCTATAGAACCGCTCGGCAAACGGCGCGTCTACGACGTCCGCGTCCCCGGCGTCCATGCCTTTGATGCGAACGGCTTCTACGTGCACAATTGCGGCGAACAGCCGCTGCTTCCGTACGAAAACTGCTGCCTGGGCTCCATCAACCTGGCCCGCCACGTGCGCGTGGACGGCAATGGGCGCGCCGCCATAGACTGGAACGGTCTGCAGGAAACCGTGGAACAGGCAGTGCGTTTTTTAGACGACGTGGTGGATGCCAACGGTTACGTCCCGGCAATCCCCCAACTGCGGGAGGCGGCCCAGCGCACCCGCCGCATTGGCCTGGGGATTATGGCCCTGGGCGATCTGATGTATATGCTGCGCGTCCGCTACGGCAGCGAGGAGGCCCAGGAACTGGCCTCGCAGACTATGGAATTCATCCGCTACCACGCGATGCGCGCCAGCATCGCCCTGGCCCGGGAGCGCGGACCCTTCCCGGCGATTGAGGGGAGCATCTACGACCCGACTAACGTCCGCTGGCAGGTGCCGACCCCGCTGGTCCCTTATACCCGGCTACAGAAATGGGGTCGGCCTCCGCTGGACTGGGACGCCGTCATCCGGGACATCCGGCAATACGGTATCCGCAACGCGGCCCAGTTGACCGTCGCGCCCACCGGCACCATCGCCACCATCGCCGGATGCGAGGCCTACGGCTGCGAACCGGTCTTCGCCCTGGCGTACACCCGCCGGGTGGTGGACGATGGCCGCGACCTGGAACTGCGCTATGTCAGCCCGCTCTTTATGAAGGCCCTGGAGCGGGCGCACCTGGACGAGGAGGCCCGCGAGGGTATCTTCCAGCAAGTCCTTCTCACCGGCAGTTGTCAGGATGTCCCGGAGGTACCGCCGGAGATTCAGGAAGTGTTCGTCGTTGCCGGGGATATCACCGCCGAGGAGCACGTGCGGATGCAGGCGGCACTCCAGGTTTTCGTGGACGCGGCCATCTCCAAGACCATCAATTTCCCGCCCGACGCGACGCGGGAGGATGTGGCGAAGGCCTTCATGCTGGCCTGGAAACTGGGCTGCAAAGGGCTGACCGTCTACGTCACCGGCTCGCGGGAGAAGGTGGTGCTGGAGACGGAAGCGGTCCGCAAAGCCCGCGCGGCCGACGCCGCAGGGGGCGGTCAGCAGGTGGCGGGGACGCCCACCGCGCCCCCTTCGCCCATCACCACTCCGATCCGCCCCCGCCCCCACGTCCTGGAAGGGCGGACGTATCGGGTGAATACTCCCCTGGGCACCGCCTACGTCACGGTGAATTGCAACGGAGAGGGAGAGCCTTTTGAGGTCTTCCTGAACGTGGGCAAGGCCGGATCGGACACTGCGGCGGTGGCGGAAGCCATCGGGCGGCTGATCTCCCTGGTCCTGCGCGTCCCCTCCCCGCTTCCGGCCCGACGCCGCCTCCAGCAGGTGGTCAAGCACCTGCGGGGCATCGGCGGCGGCCGCCCAATGGGGTTCGGCAAGGACCGGGTCCAGTCCCTGCCCGACGGCGTCGCCCAGGTCCTGGCCGAATTTCTGGGGCTGGAGGAGCCGCCGGAGCGAGCGTCATCCCCCGCCCAACTCCCGCTCTTCCCCCTCGGCGACCTCTGCCCGGAATGCGGCCACGCGACGCTGGTGAGCGAGGAGGGCTGCCGCCGCTGCTACACCTGTGGCTATACGGAGTGCTGATGGGAACTGAAGGATTTGTGATCAGCCCTCTGGAGAAATGATATGACCCGTGCCGGACCGTTGCAGTGGCTGACCGGGGGCGGCTGGCTGGTTCTGGTGGGGAACGGCGACCCATCCGAGGAATTGGCGGGCCATATCCTGGCGCGCGCCGACTTCTCCCGCCCCATTGGATTCCTGCCCGCGGCCGGCGGCGACATCGCCGCGGGAGAGCGCCTGCTGGAAGAATACGCTGCCCTGGGAGGGCCCTCCGGCTATGTCGTCCCCATCCTCACGCCGGCGGATGCGGAGGAAGAGGAAAACCGGCAACTTCTGGCGGATGCGGGTATTATCTTCATCGGGGACGGCGACCCTTCCGTGCTGGCGCGTACCCTTGCCGGGACGGCCGCCCTTCAGGGTATGATGGAAGCCTTTATCCGCGGGGCGCTGATTGTGGGCCTCGGCGCAGGCGCCGCGCCGCTGGGGGAGCAAGTGATCTCCCCCGAAACACCCGCCGAACACCGTCCGAAAGAATCGACCGCCACACCCGGCTGGGGATGGATTCGGGGGACGGTCATCGTCCCCCATTTCCACGGGGCAACCCATTCTCCCCGCCTGCGGACACTGCTCCATACCTGGCCCGGACTTCTGGGGATCGGTATCCCGGAGGGGACAGCCCTGGCGCTGGGCCCCGGCGGCGAGGTGGAAACCTGGGGAGGCGGCGAAATCACTATCGTTGTGGCGCGCGGATGAATCATCTTGCCTGCTACCAGAAATGTGGTAAAATACCTCCACGCATATGTTTTCCGACAGGAGGGAGATCATAGTATGCCGTTAACCAGGAGCGAGAAGCAGCGGATCATTCAAGAGTACGGCCGTTCGCCCCAGGACACCGGCTCGCCGGAGGTCCAGATTGCGATTCTCACTCATCGGATCAACCAATTGACCGAACATCTCAAAGCGCACAAGCACGATGAGCACTCCCGGCGGGGATTGCTCCGTATGGTGGGGAAACGTCGTCGTCATCTGACGTATCTGAGCCGCAAGGACCCGGAACGTTATAAAGAGGTCATCCGGCGGCTGGGCTTGCGGAAATAGGGCAGGGTTTTGCAGCGGGCGCGTCGCCCGCTGCAAAACCTTACACCATCGGTCTCGGAGTAAACCCGACACGGGGTTTGGAATTGGGACATGCCCCGCAACCCGGAGTGCGAGGCATGTCCCAGTTTCAACCTCCGTGTCGGGAATTTGTACGGAGGTAGAAGTTGTTAGAGCGTCACACATTTACAGCCCGTCTGGGGGACCATACGGTTACCCTGGAAACCGGCCACCTGGCCCTTCAGGCCAGCGGGGCCGTCACCATTCGCTGCAGCGATACGGTGCTCTTAGCCACAGCGACCATGTCCGCCGAGGGGCGGGAGGGGATAGATTTCTTCCCGCTGACAGTGGACTTTGAGGAGCGGCTCTATGCCGCCGGACGTATTCCCGGCTCCTTCCAGCGCCGGGAAGGGCGTCCTCCAGAGAGCGCCATTCTTATCAGTCGTCTGACTGACCGGCCGCTTCGTCCACTCTTCCCGAAAGACCTGCGCCACGAAGTCCAGATTATCGTGACCCCCCTCTCCCAGGACGAACACCATCAGGCAGACATTCTCTCCATTATCGCCGCGTCTGCCGCACTGACCGTCTCCGACATTCCCTTCGGGGGACCGGTAGGCGCCGTGCGCATCGGCTACATTGACGGCCAACTGGTCGTCCATCCCACCATCCCGGAGATGGAGCGCAGTCTTCTGGACCTGCGCCTGGCCGGTACCGCGGAGGCCATCCTGATGGTGGAGGCCGGCGCCAATGAGGTGCCCGAGGCGGTGATGCTGGAGGCGCTCCGCCTGGGCCATCAGGCCATCCAGGACATCATCGCCGTCCAGGAGGAGATGCGGCGGGCGGTGGGCAAACCGAAACGGGAGTACGTATCCCACGCCGTGCCAGAGGAGTTGATCGCCCAGGTGCGGGAGCGCATTGGCGACCGCCTGGTCCCCACCCTCTACGACGCGCCCGACAAAGCGGCCCGCAACAACGGCCTGAATGCCCTGCGGACCGAAGTCCAGGAGGCGTTCGCCGAAACGTACGAACCGCTTCTGATCCAGCAGGCGATGGACGAGGTGGTGCGCGAGGTCATGCGGCGGCGCATCCTGGATGAGGGGATTCGGGTGGACGGCCGCGACCCGCAGACCATTCGTCCGCTCTCCGCCCAGGTCGGGCTTCTGCCGCGCACGCACGGCTCCGGCCTCTTCACGCGCGGGGAGACCCAGGTGCTCTCGGTGGCGACTCTGGGCACTCCCCGGGAGGAGCAGACGCTGGACGACCTCTCCCCGGAGGAGACGAAGCGGTACATGCACCATTACAACTTCCCGCCCTACTCCACCGGGGAGACAAAGCCCCTGCGCGGGCCGGGGCGACGGGAGATCGGCCACGGCGCCCTGGCGGAGCGGGCGCTCCTGCCCGTCATCCCTCCGGAAGAGGAGTTCCCGTACACCATCCGCGTCGTCAGCGAGGTACTTTCGTCCAACGGCTCCACCTCTATGGCCTCCGTCTGCGGCTCCACTCTGGCCCTGATGGACGCCGGAGTGCCCATCCGTACCCACGTGGCGGGGATCGCTATGGGGCTGGTGAAGGAGGGCGACCGCTACCGCGTCCTCACCGACATCCTGGGGATGGAAGACCATCTGGGCGATATGGACTTCAAGGTCGCCGGGACGGAGCAGGGGATCACCGCCCTGCAGATGGACATCAAAATCAAGGGCATCTCCGACCAGATTATGGCGGAGGCGCTAGAGCAGGCCCGCCAGGCGCGGTTGAAGATTCTGGAGGTCCTGCGGGAGACGATCCCGGCGCCGCGCCCGGAACTTTCGCCGTATGCCCCGCGTATGCTGATCCTGCACGTGGACCCGGATAAACTGGGGGCGGTCATCGGCACCGGTGGCAAGACGGTACGCGCCATCCAGGAGGAATGCGACGTTCGGGTGGACATTGAGGACGACGGCACCATCTACATCGCCTCCACGAACCAGGTGGGGGCCTGTCGGGCGGAGGAAATCATCCGCCGTCTGACGGAGACCCCCGAGGTCGGGAAGGTATACACCGGCCGGGTGGTGCGCATCACCGACTTCGGCGTATTCGTGGAACTGGCCCCCGGCACGGACGGGATGGTGCACATCTCCCAACTGTCCGACCGTCCGGTCACGAACATTCGGGACGTGGTGGACATCAACGACGAGATACTGGTGATGGTCACCGACATTGACCCCGACGGGAAGATTCGTCTCTCCCGCCGGGCGGTGCTAGAGGGCTGGACGCCGGAGGAGGCCCGGTTGCGGGATCGGGTGCCATCGGGCCGCAGCCAGAGCGATCGCCGGCCGCCTGCCCGTCGCCGATAAGGGGATACGGCGGGGGCGGGCGGCCTTCGGCCGCCCGCCCCCGCCGCGACAATTTCTCTCCCAGAGAGGTACCGATGTCCGCATCTCCTACCGAACCCTCCTCTCTTCCCCCGACCGACGGTGGAGCAAGCATAGGCCGTCTCCTTTTGCGCGCATTCCGGGAAATTCTGGAGACGATCGTTCCAGCCATCCTGATTGCCCTGTTCATCAACGCCTTTCTGGCCCAGGCGACGGTGGTGCGGGGCCAGAGCATGGAACCCACTCTGTGGGATAACGAACGGGTCGTTGTGGAGAAGGTCTCCTACCGGCTCCTGGGTGGCCCCCGCCGGGGGGATGTGATCGTCCTCCGGCTCCCCGGCGCACACGATATGCTGATCAAGCGGGTCGTCGCCCTGGGCGGGGAGACGGTCGCCGTCCAGGGCGGGCAGGTCGTTGTGGACGGTGTCCCCCTGACCGAGTGGTGGGCGGTCCGGCAGGGCGGCCCCGATTACCCCCCCACCCTTGTCCCGGAGGGACACGTCTTCGTGATGGGCGACAACCGCGGCCACTCCAACGACTCCCGCTCCTTTGGCCCCGTCTCACTGACCAGCATCATCGGCCATGCCGTTTTTGTGTACTGGCCGCCGGATCAGATCGGACCGGTGAGGTAGTCGGGAGTCGGAAGTCGATAGTCGG
>CAKZOY010000447.1 GCA_937138275.1 uncultured Chloroflexota bacterium | reverse complement strand
CAGGGCAAGGGGGAGAGGGGGGCAAGGGGGGTGAGGGGGATAAAGGGAATCCCTGGCAACAAAGAAACCCTCGGAACAAACCCTCGGACTCCCACCAGGGCAAGGGATGGGATACGACTTTGTGAGAGTTTGTGAAAGACCGGGTGATACGACTTTATGAGAATCAACAGGCCGAAGGCCCTCCAGGGGCGACTTCCCTTTTCGCCGTCAGGTTGAAACCTGCGGCTTCGGGATGCCCACGAGGGGCATCCCTACGGAGGATGCCCACGAGGGGCATTCCCACAGAGGATGCCCACAAGGGGCATCCCTACAGGAAAACGGTCGGCGAAGGCCGACCGTCGGCCGAAGGCCCTCCAGGGGCGACTTCCAGTCGCTGGAATCTTAAATTGACACATATGGGGGTGTGGGGTTTGTGGGGCGGCAAAGCCGCCGCCCGCCCCCCCGCCTATCCTTTTGCGCGGCTACGCAAGCCCGAGCACAGGCGTTGGACATTTCGTCCAAAAGCATGTATACTACAGCACAGGCAGTTGTCTCCCCCAGGAGCAAGTTGGGCGGAGCATCCATATCCCGTTGAAGTGAAACGAGCGATGGCTGAAACGGTTTCTCTCCGTCAACTACCCAGTGTGGACCGGCTGCTGGGCGATCCAACCATCCAGACTCTGCTCCCTCTCTACGGTCACCGGCTGACCGTCGCCGCGATCCGCCAGACGCTGGACCGGGTGCGGGAGGAAGCGCGCGCGGGGAACCCGATTCCGTCTCCTGAGGCACTGGTCGTCCGCATCGCGCAGCACCTCCAGGACCATCTGGCCCCCACGCTCCGACCGGTCATCAACGCCACCGGTGTCATCATCCATACCAACCTGGGGCGCGCGCCCCTCTCCGCCGCAGCGCGTGCTGCGATGGACGCCGTCGCTCGCGGGTATTCCAACCTGGAGTATGATCTCCCCGCTGGCCGAAGGGGGCACCGTACCGTCCACGCAGAGCAACTTTTGCGGGAACTGACCGGCGCCGAAGCGGCGCTGGTGGTCAACAACAACGCCGGGGCCGTGCTGCTGGCCCTCACCGTGATGGCCCGCGGGTGGGGCGTGCTCATCTCCCGGGGGCAACTGATAGAGATCGGCGGCGGCTTTCGCATCCCCGAAGTCATGGCCCAATCCGGCGCGCGACTGGTGGAGGTGGGCACAACCAACCGCACCCACCTGCAGGATTACGAGCAGGCGCTGGCCGAAGAGCCAGACATCGCTCTCATCCTGTATGCCCACACTTCCAATTTCCGGATCGTCGGCTTCACGGCGACGGTGGAACTGCCGGAACTGGTGGAATTGGGGGAGTCCTACTACATTCCGGTGATGGCCGACCTGGGCAGCGGGGCACTGCTGGATACCGCCGCATTCGGTCTGGCCCACGAGCCGACAGTACAGGAAAGCGTTGCCGCGGGCGCAGCAGTGGTTTGCTTCAGTGGGGATAAACTGCTGGGGGGGCCGCAGGCGGGGATCATCGTGGGAAAGGCGGAATGGGTGGAACCAATGAAGCGGCATCCTCTGGCCCGCGCGCTGCGGGCCGACAAACTTTGCCTGGCGGGCCTCCAGGCCACTCTGATGCACTACCTGCGGGACGAGGCCACCACTCACATCCCGGTCTGGCGGATGATTGCCGCGCCGGTGGAAGAACTGGAGCGACGGGCCCGGCGCTGGCAGCGCGCGCTGCGGCGGGCGGGCATCCGGGCCGAAGTGGTGGAAGGGCGATCCACCGTGGGCGGCGGTAGCCTTCCCGGCGAGACCCTGCCGACGCGCCTGCTGGCCCTTCCCGTCCCCGACCCCGACCGAACCGCGGCGGCCCTGCGCCGGGGCGATCCGCCGGTGGTGGCCCGCATTGAGGAAGACCGCCTGGTGCTGGACCCCCGCACCGTCCTGCCGGAGGAGGAGGACGCGCTCCTGCGGCGGGTGGTGGAAAGTATGAGACCGTGAAACAGGAGGCCGTATGTGTGTTCCCAACTGGCCAGAGGATTTCTACGACGCTCACCTTCGCCATTGGGAGGATGCAGAACTTTTGTTCACCGAAGGCCGGCTGGCCAACGCCGACCACCTCTACGGCCTGAGCGCAGAATGTGGACTGAAAGCAGTATGGATTGATGCTGGTATGCTTAGGGTTCCGAGGGAACACGTTAACGATTTTTGGGCCACGTTTTCAAGACGCTTCCGGGCTTCTCTGCGAAATGTACCAAACCAGCAATCTTTGGTGAGAGCGATAAGGCGGGGGAATCCCTTTGGAAACTGGAATGTTAGCCAAAGATATGCTCCTCGTCGGTGCTTTGATCAGAATTTGGTAGAGGAACATCGGAGAGCGGCCGAAGAGATTTGTGCACTTGTCCGGACGTGGCGGATAGGGAGGGTAACTCCATGAGTATCATCGTGTTCAGCGAGACTACTGGCAAGTTAAAAGAGGCGCTTCAGGAAACGAATTTGCGCGCGTTGGGGATGAAAGAGATATGGATCGCGCGGGATCTGCTGGGATGTTATTCCCTATTGATCCCAATGGGCAGCGACCCAGGGCAATTCACTTTCCTGGCAGAGGCCCTTTCCCGCTATTTGGGCGCCCACGCCTATCCCCAGGATGAGGCCATTACTTTCATGTATCCAGAAGAATTGGAAGCGTTAAAGCCTGAAGCCGTATCCTGGGAGGAACAGGGGATAACCGTATACCTTGTGGATCGCGAGGTCACGGGTTACCGATGGGGCACTGCTTCCGAAGAGCCGGAGCAAACCACCCGACGCATAGCGCTTTTTGCCCTGAAGGGAGGAGTGGGACGAAGTACTGCTGCATTTGTTCTGGCAGCCCACCTGGCAAAAGAAAGAGAGAGAGTTCTGCTGCTGGACTTTGACCTGGAATCGCCTTCCCTTTCGGCCATACTGGAGCGAAACGAACTCCCGGATTTCGGCATCGTGGAATGGCTGGTAGAGGACCTGGTAGATCAGGGAAATGAAGTATTCTCCCGGATGGTCGGTCGGCCTGAATGGAGTGAAGCCCTCCAGGGCGATCTGATGGTTGTCCCTGCGTACGGCTCTGGATGCCGGGAACATCTGGCCCAGTTGGGCCGAGCCTATATGGATAAGCCTCCCGATAAACCAGGCGACCCGGCTGAGCCGTGGATTTTCAGAGTTCGTCGCCTGGTGCGGGGATTGGAGAGGCAGTTCCGCCCGACCATCGTGATTATGGACAGTCGGAACGGGCTGCACAGCATCGGGGCTGCGCTTGTAGCCCATCTGGCGACAGACGTTTTCCTCTTTGCGGTGGACTCGCAACCCACTTGGGACGGTTACCGGATTCTCTTCCAGCACTGGCGCGATCGAGGAGTGATCCGTTCCGTTCGGGAGCGCCTGCGGATGGTCGCTGCGCTGATACCTCCGGACGAAGAAGGCTATCTGCCCCGGTTCCGGCAACACGCGTGGAACCTCTTTAATGAGTTCGTTTATGACGAAGTACCTCCGGAGGCCAGCGGTCCGGAATGGTTTTCGTTTCAGGAGATGGATGAAACTGCTCCCCACGCCCCTCTTCCCATTTACTGGGACCGGGCCCTTTTCGGCCAGTATGCCCTCCGTCTTCTGGATGATTCCACTCTCCAGGCAGCCTACGGGGCATTTATCCCCCGGGTTATGGATTTGTTGGGTCTGCAGTGAGGAGGGAGTATGATTAGCCCCCACGAATTGCGGGAACTGCTGATAAGAGGATTGCCCGAAGAGAGGCAACTGTATGGCCAGTGGACGCCTCACCCCTATCACGTCCATTTTCCCCCCTCTCACTTCAAAGCATTGCGCGCCGACGCAATGGTGGTAGTGGGGATGTGCGGGGCGGGCAAGAGTTTCTGGTGGCGCGCTCTCCGGGATCCAACGATCCGGAAACTGCTGGCTCAGGTGGACCGTTTTGCCGATGCGAATGAGCAAACCGAAATCGGAGTCGGTTTTGGAGAGCAAATAGAGCCGGAACGATTTCCCGATTCCTACACCCTGGAGAGCCTGTTACATAAGAGCTATCCCCCCGATCAGATCTGGCGAGCGGTAGTGGTGCACAACCTTTTCCCCGGCCTGCTGGAGGGAGACTGGGAGAACCGGGTCCAGTGGGTAAAGGATCACCCGGAAGAAGTGGCCCGACGCCTGGAGGAAAAAGATAAAGAACTGGACCGGCGGGGAATCTGGTCGCTGATCTTGTTTGACGCGCTGGACCGGGCCGCCACCCGGTGGGAGGACATTTACCGCTTGATCCGGGGGCTCCTGCAGGTGGCGCTCTATCTGCGCCCGACCCGACGGATCCGCATCAAGTGTTTCCTGCGCACCGACCAGATGGTGGAGGCCAAGATCGCCACTTTCCCGGACGCCTCTAAAGTCATTGGAACCCGGGTGACCCTCTCCTGGCCTCGCTATGACCTCTACAGCCTGCTCTGGCAGTATCTGGCCAACGCCGACGGGGCAGAACCGTTTCGGGAACTGGGAGAACGTACGGCTTTCATCCAATGGGGCCAAATCATCCTAAACGGGCATTCTATTTGGCGATGGCCTCCCCGGTATCGGGAGGATGAAGACCGGCATCGGAAACTCTTTCACGCTATCGCCGGGCCGTGGATGGGACGGGACAGCCGGAGGGGATTCCCCTACACCTGGCTCCCCGGCCATCTGGCCGATGCCTATGGTCAGACCAGTCCCCGGTCGTTCCTCCTCGCCGTCCGGGCCGCAGCAGAGGATACTCAGCAGCGACACCCGGACCACGAGTATGCTCTTCATTACGAAAGCATCAAGAGGGGAGTACAGCAGGCATCTCAAGGGCGCGTGCAGGAACTGCGAGAAGATTATCCTTGGGTAGACCCATTGATGCAGCCGCTGCGCGGCCTGCTGGTTCCTTTAGAATTCGGAGAAATAACAGCGTGCTGGGATCGGGAAAATGTGCTCCAGAAACTGGAAGAATGGCAGGGGAGTGAGGAAGTGAAATTGCCCCCGGCTCATCTTCAGGAAGGATATGAGGGCATACGAAAGGATTTAGAAGAACTGGGGATTTTCTACCGATTGGAGGATGGTCGAGTAAACATCCCCGATGTCTTCCGGGTCGTTTACGGGCTGGGGCGGAAAGGAGGCGTGAAGCCGATTCAGAAGCTGGAGTAACATATGGAAGGTTCGTTTTTCCCCAGAATCCATCCCACTGCCTTCATCGCCCCCAACGCCATCATCGTCGGCGATGTGGAGGTGGAGGAGGAGGCCAGTATCTGGTTCGGGTGCGTCCTGCGGGCGGAGGAGGCGCCCATCCATATCGGCCCCCGCTCCAACATCCAGGACCTGACCGTCATCCATACCGACGTGGACCGACCGTGCCGGGTAGGGGCCGGAGTGACGGTTGGGCACCGGGCGGTTCTCCACGGCGCCACCGTCGGCGACGGAGCACTGATCGGGATCGGCGCCATCGTCCTGAACGGCGCGGTCGTCGGCGAAGAAGCGATCGTCGGCGCAGGGGCGGTTGTGCCGGAGGGAGCCGTCATCCCACCTCGCACCCTGGCGCTGGGCGTACCGGCAAAGGTGGTGCGGGAACTGCGGGAGGAGGAGATAGAACGTCTGCGCCGGGACGCGGTCTGGTACGTCCGCAAGGCGCAGGCATATCAGGAGGGAAAATATGGAGGAATTGACCGCGTTGCTCAAACGAAGTGACCTTTTCTGCGGATTGACAGAGGACGACCTTCGCCGTATGGTGGCTATCGGCCGTTGGGCAACGTACAATGCAGGCGAGACGATCGTTCGCGAAGGGGACCCGTCGGACGAACTCTACATCATCCAAAAGGGGATGGTGGAGGTGATCGTGCCGTATGGCGCCATCGCCGATATCCCCGGCCCTCCGGAACTGACCCCGGTGGTCCAGTTAGGCGAGGGGCAAATCTTCGGCGAGATCGGGCTGATAGACCGGGGGGCCCGTTCCGCAACGGTGCGCGCCCTGGTGGACGGGACGACGGTCTTTGTGCTTCCCCGGGAAGCGTTCTACAATCTCTGTGATCAGAATCATTCTATTGGCTACATCGTTATGCGCAATCTCGCCCGCGATCTCTCGTTTAAACTGCGCCACCGCAACCTGTTGCTGGAGGCCGGGTGGTAGGAGGCCGCAATGATCTACAAGGTCAGTTACGTCGTGCTGGGAGGACGCCATCCGGGTGCGATCGTGAGCCGGGATACCCCACCCCGATTGGGCGAGATAGTGACCCTGGGGGAGGACCAGTTTGAGGTCGTGGAAGTGACGGACCTGATCCCGCCTTATGGGGACTTCGCCTACCTCCACGTGACGTTGCGGCCGATACTGGAGGATTGAGGCGCATTAATCGTTCCCCAGTCGCGATGTTTACCTTAATCTTGTAGCGGGTCTATCGGCGCCTGGGGGGTGACAAATGCCCCGATGGGACAGGACTTTCTCATTATGCGTTGGCCTGATCTTGCTGGCTGCGGGGGTGACAACCTACAGTTTTTGTCTCGGGCTTCTCTTCTTTTCGGACGATATCCCCCACCTCCGCTGGCTTCACGTCCGAGATGCGTGGCAAATCCTGAGCGACTTTCATGGTATTGGTCGGTATCGTCCGCTGCCTTTTCTGGTGTGGAAGGCCCTATGGTCCTGGCAAGGCCCCCTTTCTGCCCCTCTCCTTCACGCTGTAAACATCGGATTCCATCTACTGAATGCCTTTCTGGTATGGGGACTCATACAGGGACAGCACTGGAGAAGGGGAACTATTTTAGGGCCAGCCGTAGCATTCCTTTTCCTCCTTTACCCGTTCAGTTATCAGGCCATCTCCTGGATCGGGGCACTGACGCACCTGATGGGCGCAGCGATGATTATGGGCGCACTCCGCCTGCACCAGATGAGCCGGTCGCGCCCCTCCCGATGGTTATCCATGGGCTCCTTGGCGCTGACGTTTCTGGCCCCTTTTGCCAACGAGAACGGATTCCTGATCGCCCCGCTGCTGGTACTGCTCCTCTTGACCCGCCAGGAGAGACCCTCGTTGCGGGAGGCCCTGCGAGAGACCCGTCTTCACTGGCTTTGTACACTGGGGAGCCTTGGCCTGTGGTCAATAGCCCCGCAAGATGCGACCCTCTCTCCCGTCCCTATCTGGAATCTGGAGGCCCGTTACCAGAACGGGGTTTATCTTCTCCAGGGACTCTCTTATCCGGTGGCGCCACTGGCCCGGCATATATGGGCGGCAGGCTGGGGATTGGATGACCTGCAATCGGTTCTCCTTATCTCTGTTCCGGTGGTACTGCTCTGGGGGATTATCCTCTGGAAGGCCGGAGGTGGTCGCCCACTCCTGCTGGCGGTGGGGTGGTTCGTCCTGGCCATTATGCCCGTCTGTTTGAATACGTGATGGCCGGGCCCCGGTTGATGTATCTGGCCTCTTTCGGGGCTTCCCTTTTCTGGGCGTACCCGGTTGCTCTTTCCTGGCAGAATGTCTCATTGAAGAGAGGGGGGCCAGTTATTGCTCTGATTGCCATACTGGTGCTGGCATGGGGAGGATACCGCTTCATCTGGACGCAAGCGGAGATATACGAGCAACAGTCTCGGTTTATCGTCCAATTCATCCGCGCGGTCCGGACGGTTTCTCCCTCTGGATCGGTCCTGGGCGTTAATTGTCCCCAATTCCTGGTTCCCCGCAATCCCGTGTTTGCTGCGGGACGAGAGGGCGTTTACGTAATGGCCCCTCAACAGTTGGGGATTCTCTTCTGGGTCAACACGGGGGAGGAAAGAACTCTGGTGGAGGCAGTCCTGCCCGACCTCCAGCGGGACTGGAAATACTATTACGCCGGCACCGGGCCCATCCATACGGCGGAGAGCCTTCAGGAGATTCTGCGAGAGGTGACGGGCGCCGTCCTCACTTCCTACGAAGGGGAGGACATTGCCGTCTACCCGGCAGGAGGGCTGGAGGCCTTAAACGTCCCTCCTCAGAACCCGTTTATCGCCGAATTTGACGGTCGGGTCCGCTTGCTTTCTGCGACAACCGAGCGAGAGGGCTCCATCCTGTGGGTCACGCTCCGCTGGCAGTCCTTGCAGCCTCTTCCGGAAGATACGACGGTCTTCCTGCACTTCTTATCTCCTTCGGGACAACTTGTGGGCCAGCGAGATGGCTACCCCGTGATGGGGCTTTCCCGCCTCACGGCGTGGCAGCCAGGCGACATCTGGAAGGATATCCGGCCGCTTTTCCTGCCGGAGGGACTCTCCGAAGGAGAATATACTTTGACTGTGGGCCTCTATCGCGTCGGAGATCCCAGCGGGGGCCCTCGTCTGCAGGCGATCGGCCCGGACGGGCAGAGCTTCCCGGATAACGCTGTACCGATCGCAAGGGTGACGCGGCCTGATTTGAATGATTGACGCCAAACTATCCCAAAGCCCTCCCATCTGTGACTACGAAGGTTCCCACTACCGAACGGAGTTCTGGGGGCCGGAGCGGGCGTATGAGGACGGCGCCGAGCGGGCGGCACTGCGGGCGCTTCTGCCCTGGCGCGGCCGTCTCCTGATGGAAATCGGCGCCGGATTCGGCCGTCTGGCCGACCTGTACGGCGGGTACGAGCGGGTGGTGCTCCTGGACTATGCCCGTTCCCAACTTCTGCAGGCCCGGGAGCGCCTGGGAGATGCCGGGCCCGGCGGCCGTCCCCGCTACCTCTACGTTCTGGGCGACTTCTACCGCCTCCCCTTCGCCCCGGGCCTCTTTGACACCGTGGTGATGGTGCGCACCCTCCACCACGCCGCCGACGCGCCCGCCGTCCTGCGCAACGCGGCGAACATCCTAGCGCCGGGCGGTACGTTTGTCCTGGAGTTCGCCAGCAAACGGCATTTGAAGGCTATCGTCCGCTACCTTCTGCGCCGCCAGTCCTGGTCGCCTTTTGACCTGTCACCGGTGGAGTTCGTCCCGTTGAACTACGACTTCCACCCGGCCTGGATTCGCCGTCACCTGGAGGAAGCGGGACTGCAGGTCTGCCGGACGCGCGCCGTCTCATACTTCCGGGTCGGCCTGCTCAAGCGGACGGTGCCGACGGGGTGGCTGGTCGCCCTGGACCGGTTGTTACAGCCGGTGGGGGCGCTCTATCCGCTGACCCCCAGTGTGTTCGTGCGAGCGACCGCTCCGCCGGATGGACCCTCTGCCCCGCCTGGCGCGTTCTTTCGCTGTGTCGCTTGTGGCTCGTTGTTACTGGTGGATGAGGGAGACCGCATGATCTGTACCGACTGTTGTGCCACTTTCCTCGTTCAGGACGGCCTGTACGATTTTCGGGGAGGGAATCCGTGACCCCACGGGAACCACTCTTCGCGGGTCTCATCTACAACGAAGAGGGACAACCGGCCCAGGTCGCGCAGGTTGGGCCGGATATCTGCTACGCCATCCCCGACGGCGACTTCCTGCGCCACGTGGATGCCATAGACGTGGATCAGCAGGTCCTGCGCCACTTGAAGGAGCGCTTCCTGCCGATGAAGGACGTCCTGGTGGAAGGGGTCATGCAGATGATGGGGGCCGATGACCCCTTCACCCGCGCGGCGCTGGAAAAGGGGATAGAGAATATGGACCAGATGCTGGAGCCCGGGGCGGTGAACGCCGAGGACTTCCGCCTGGCCCTCTGGATGTCGGGCTTCCGCGTGATTGTCAACATTCACGGCGAAGTGGTGCGGGTGGAAATCCCCGGATTGGATTGGCCGTCCGAGTAACCTATGCGCCCCGAAACGGCCTACCTCATCGTTTTTGCCATCGCCGTTCTCTCTGCTCTGGTGACTACTCCCGTCGCAGGCCGTCTGGGCCATTATCTGGGGATGGTGGACCAGCCCGGCGGCCGTCGAACTCATCAGGGAGTGATCTCCCGCACCGGCGGAATCGGGTTGTTCGTCCCCTTTTTGCTGGCGCTGGCTGTGGGGCTGGCGCTCCGGATTCCCACCGCCGACCCGAAGGAGCCCCTGCGCCTCCTGGGGCTGGTCCTGGGCAGTCTCTGGACGTTCCTGGTGGGGCTTGCCGACGATCGCTGGGACCTATCGCCGCGCCATCAGTTCGGGGCCCAGGTGGTCGCCGGAGGGATCGCCATCGCCACCCTGATCTTCATTGAGCGGGTCAACAACCCGTTGACAAACCGCGAGGTCGTCTTCCCGATGCCGGTAGTGGTGTTGTTGACTCTCTTCTGGATTATGGGGATGATCAACACCGTCAACTGGCTGGACGGGCTGGACGGGCTGGCGGCGGGGGTCGCGGCCATCCTGTGCATTGTCCTGGCGGTACACATGCACCGGGTGGGGCAACCCAGTGTAGCGGTTCTCCCGATCGCGCTGCTGGGTGCGACGCTGGGGTTTCTGCCGTACAACTTCCACCCGGCCCGCGTCTTTATGGGCAGCAATGGCGCCTTTTTCCTGGGCTACGCGCTGGGATGCCTGGGCATCATCGCCGGCGCGCGGGTCGCCACTGTCCTTCTGGTTATGGGCATCCCCATCGCCGATGTGGCCTGGCAGATTATAGACCGGATTCGCCGTCGGCGTTCCCCCACTCTGGGCGACCGCGGCCATCTTCACTTTCGGCTGCAGGATATGGGGTTGCCCCAGCCTGTGATCGTCGTCGCCTACTGGGCTTTCTGTGGGGTCTTCGGCCTGCTGGCGCTGACGGTCTCCTCCCGCCTCTACAAACTGCTGGCCCTGCTGGTCCTGGGGGCTGCGGTGGTCGGAGTGCTGGCGTTCTTATCCCGCCGTTCGGACCGGTAAAGGATCGGGCTTCGGGGCATTCGTAGTCAGCCCCGAAGCACAGCGGAGGGGCGCCCGATGCGCTACTCCGCTTCGTTCCGTAGCGCACTACCAACGGCGTAGCGTTTGTAGTCAGCCACGCAGCGGAGCGGGGTGGCGTCCGATGAGCGCTACTCCGCTTCGCTCCGTAGCGCACTACGAGCGTCATTGCAGTAGAACTATGAACGAGGATACCATCCGCGCGCTGCGGCGCGTCCCCCTTTTCACGGAACTCCCGGACCGGGTGCTCCGTCATCTGGCGGAAGTCGCCGTGCGCCGCGAGTATCCCCCCGGAGAGATCGTCATCCTGGAAGGGGAGCCCTGCCGGGCGGTCTATTTCATCGCCCAGGGAGAGGCGCGGGTCTTCCGAACGGCCCCGGACGGTCGGGAGCAGGTACTGGTCCGGCTGGGGCCAGGCGGCGCGTTCAACACGGTCCCGCCCTTCCTCCCTGAAGGAGTCAATCACGCCACCGTCCAGGCCCTGACCCCGCTGATCCTCTATGCCATTCCCGTCCCGGACTTTTTGCGCCTGGTGGAAGAGTATCCGGAACTGGCACGGGTGCTGTTGCAGGATTTTGCCGTCCGGCTGGACCACCTGACAAATCTGGTGGAAAACCTCTCCCTGCGGACAGTGCGGGGACGCCTGGCGCGCTTTCTGCTGGAGCAGGCGGAAGAGGAGACGGTCAGCCGCCGCTGGACGCAGGAGGAGATCGCCGCGCAGATCGGGACGGTGCGGGATATGGTGGGGCGGACGCTGCGGGCCTTCGCCGACGCCGGGCTGCTGCGGATGGAGCGCCACCGGATTGTGCTTTTAGACCGGGCCGGACTGGAGGCCGAAGCACGGGGTGCCGGATGAACAAGGACACTGTTACCCGGATTGCTCAGAACCTGCAACGAGTGCGGGAACGGATCGGGGAAGCGGCCCTGCGGGTCGGGCGGGACCCTGCCGCGGTGGTCCTGGTCGCGGTCGCCAAGACCTTCCCGGCGGAGGTCATCCTGGCAGGGTACGAGGCCGGCCTGCGTCATTTCGGAGAGAACCGGCCCGAAGAGGGCGCGGCCAAAATCCCCGCCGTCCACGCTGCCCTCTCCGGCCCCTGTCCCACCTGGCACATGGTCGGTCACATCCAGAGCCGCAAGGCCGACCTGGCGGTGGCGTATTTTGACGTGGTGCACTCAGTGGACCGGCTGAAGATTGCCCAGCGGCTGAGCCGTTTCGCCCTGGAAGCGGGGCGGGAAATTCCCGTCCTGCTGGAATGCAACATCAGCGGCGAAGAGACGAAGTTCGGCTTTGCCGTGGACCGCTGGCAGGAGGACGCGGCCCAGCGGGAGGCGTTCTTTGCCGACTGCGCGGTTATTCTGGGCCTGCCGGGCCTGCGGGTGGAAGGGCTGATGACCATCGCCCCGCTGACCGACGACCCGGAGGTGGTACGTCCGGTCTTCGCCGGACTGCGCGCCCTGCGGGACGCGTTGCGGGAGCGGTTCCCCCAGGCGTCCTGGCGCGAACTCTCTATGGGGATGACCGACGACTTTGAGGTCGCGGTAGAGGAAGGGGCGACAATGGTGCGCATCGGTCGCGCCATCTTCGGCCCAAGGCAGGAATAGAGGAGCAGGGGTGCGGAGGGGGGGAGGGGCGGAGGAGCAGAGGAGCGGAGGGGCGGAGGAGCAGAGGAGCGGAGGTGCGGAGGTGCGGAGGAGCGGAGGGGCGGAGGAGCGGAGGCACGATTTGCGATACGCGATACGCGATAAGCGATAAAAAAAAGCCGCACCCCCTTACGTTTACCATCTACTTGCAGACTTGCAAACTTGCCCACTTTCCATTATAATGCCGCCATTCACAGGAGCAACTCGCGATGTTTGAGAACCTGACGGAGCGACTACAGGGGATTTTCGGGCGACTGCGCAAGCGGGGCGTCCTGCGGGAGGCAGACGTAGACGAAGTCCTGCGGGAAATCCGTCTGGCCCTGCTGGAGGCCGACGTCCACTACAAAGTGGTGCGGGATTTCATCGCCCGTGTGCGGGAAAGGGCGGTGGGGGCCGAGGTCCACCAGGCGCTCAGTCCGGCCCAGCAGGTCATTAAAATCGTCTACGAGGAACTGGTCGCCACGCTGGGGGAGGCGGGGCATCTGGAACTGAAGGGGCCGGCGCCCTATGTGGTTATGGCCGTCGGCCTGCAGGGCTCCGGCAAGACGACGACGGTGGCGAAACTGGCCCGCCACCTTCGGGAGCGGAGCCACTTCCCCCTGATGGTCGCCGCCGACACTTACCGTCCGGCGGCGGTGACCCAACTGGAAGTCCTGGGCCGCCAACTGGAACTGCCCGTCTACAGCGAAGGGGTGAAGGCCGACCCGCCGTCCATCTGCGTCCGGGGCGTGCAGGAGGCCCGCCGTCGGGGGTGCGACACGGTCATCCTGGATACGGCCGGCCGTCTCCAGATTGACGATGAGATGATGGCGGAACTGGAGGCCATTGTCCGGCAGGTCCGTCCGGTGGAGATTCTCCTGGTCGCCGACGCGATGACCGGGCAGGAAGCGGTAAACATCGCCGAGGGCTTCCACAAGCGGCTGGGCCTCACCGGCCTGATCCTGACCAAGATAGACGGCGACGCGCGCGGCGGCGCGGCCATCAGCATGCGGGCGGTGACAGGCGTGCCCATCAAGTTTCTGGGGACGGGCGAAAAGGCCGACGCGCTGGAACCGTTCCATCCCGAGCGGTTGGCCTCCCGCATTCTGGGTATGGGGGACGTTCTCAGCCTCATTGAGCGGGCGGAGGCGGCCTTTGACGCCGAACAGGCCCGCCGGATGGCGGAGAAAATCCAGGAGGCGGAGTTTGACCTGGAGGACTTCCTGGAGCAACTGCGCCAGGTGCGCAAGATGGGCCCGGTGACCCAAATTCTGGAGATGATGCCGGGGATGGGAAAGATGGCTGCGTCGGTGGACCCGAAGGAGGCCGAACGGCAACTGAAACGCATAGAGGCGATCATTCTCTCTATGACCCCGGAGGAGCGGCGCAATCCGCGCATCCTGAACGCCAGCCGGAAGCGGCGCATCGCCCGGGGCAGCGGCACCACCGTCCAGGATGTGAATGCGCTGATCAGCCAGTACCGCCAGATGCAGCGGATGCTGAAGCAGATGAGCAAGCAGCGGGGGCTTCTTTCTGGCCTGGCGCGGATGTTTGGGGGATGAAGAAGAAAGTGGGAAGTGGAAAGTCGGAAGTGGGAAGTGGGAAGTGGAAAGTCGGAAGTGGGAAGTGGGAAGTGGGAAGCGGGAAGTGGGAAGCGGGAAGTGGGAAGCAGGAAGTGGGAAGCAGGAAGCAGGAAGTGGGAAGTGGTCAGGGGGCTTGTGCAGTAAATCGTAAAGAGGTGTTGAATCTCGTAAAGTCGTATCACCGCCCTCCGGCGAAGTCTCAAAAAGTCATACCACTCCTATGGGTTGAATCTGGCTTGTGATTCCAGAAGGGTGCGATCCTCTGGAGGATTGACATTTCCCCTCCCCCCTACCCCCCTCCCCATTGAGGGCGGACGGATC
>CAKZOY010000446.1 GCA_937138275.1 uncultured Chloroflexota bacterium | reverse complement strand
GGTGACCCCTGCCCAGGTGATCCATCTGGCCCGACGTCTCCAGGAAGCGACTTTCTCACGCTACCGGGTGCGGGGCATACACATATCGGCTCTCGCCGTTGGGGAGGGCTTGCTTTTTGTCGCGGAGGATGTGGGCCGGCACAATTCGGTGGACAAACTGGCTGGCCTTTGCCTGCGCCACAATTACCCGATGCGGGACCTGATTCTCCTCACCACCGGACGGGTCAGTTCGGAGATGCTGGTCAAGGCAGCCCGAATGAATGCTCCGGTGGTGATTTCCCTCTCCTCCCCCACTTCCCTCTCGGTGGAACTGGCCCACCGCTGGAGCATTGCCCTGATCGGCTACGCGCGGGGTCGGAGTTTCCGCGTCTACGCGGGCGGGCATCGTATTGTAGAGTGATTGGTAGCCCCTTCACCGCTCGTAGTGCGCTACGGAGCGCAGCGGAGTAGCGCCTCAACGCCACCCTTTACAAAATCCCCCTCCCCGTGCGGTGAACTCTCCTTTGAGGGCTCCTGAACGAGCCCTCAGTTGGCTATCTTTCCAAAATATGATACAATTTTCGCAAGTCCACCTTCCCGGCGTGAGGTGTAGAATGGCCGATTCAGGTTCTGCTTTCAGAAAACGCCCTGCTTCTGGGCGGCTCGCGCGCGGGACGTTGACTGCCCTGTTGCTCTTCTCGGCGGTCTTTCTGGTCTGGGCGGCGATTATGGCGGTTCAGACGACCCGCCTCCCCTTCCCCGGACTCTTCACCGAACCCACCCTGGTGGTCAACAACCTGGGCTCTATGGCCTGGAGTGGCTACGCGGCGGGTCTGCGTTTGCCTGATCAGTTGATTGCCATAGACGGTCAATCTCTCAATCACCCCACGGCTCTGATAGAAGCCCTGCGCGTTCGCCAGGTCGGAGAGACGGTAACCTTCACGGTTCGTCATGCCGAGACCGGCGCAGTCCGCCAGGTCCCCGTTCTTCTGATCCCCATCCCGTCGTCAGCGGTCCGGGATTTCTTCATCATCCCGTATGCCCTGGGAGTGTTCTACCTTCTCTCCGGCGCATGGATTCTCTGGAAGCGGGGACAGGAGGAAGCCGGGCAGGTCTTTGCCTTATTCTGCATCTTCATCACCTGGATCACCGGGTTTTTCTTTGATGTCTATACAACCCACCGTGTATTCCTCTTCTGGGTAGCCGCCATTCCACTGGCCGGAAGCGCGGCCATTCATCTGGGGCTGGTGTTTCCCCGGCCCGCCTTATGGCTGCGACGATTCCCAGCCCTGCGGTGGCTGGTGTATCTCCCGGCGCTGGCGCTGGCGATAGCCAGTTGGGCCACGACGTTGGATATGGCTCATCCCATCGCCTACTTTGCCCCGTGGCGCTGGGCCCGGGCATGGGCCGGTTTCGGCGGCCTGGTGCTGATGGGGCTGATGGTCTATTACCGGCTTTTCTCCCCCTCCCCCGTGTTCCGGGCGCAGACCTATATTGTTTTGTTGGGTGCCCTGCTCTCATTCTTCCCCATTCTGGTATGGATTCCCTCGGCCCTTCGGCCCGGCTCCACGTTTCAACCGGGACTGTTTCTACCGTCCTTCGTTCTCTTTCCGCTGGCTGTCGCCTACGCCATCTATTACCCCCGAGCGCTGAACATAGATTGGATAGTCCGCAGAGCGGTGGTCTATCTCCTGATGACCATCGTGGTCGTGGCGGCGTTTTCGCTGTTCCTGGGACTGGTCGGTCAGTGGCTTCATATGGCTTATTTACCCCTCCAGCCACTGGTGTTAGCCTTGCTGGTCTTCATTGTCATCGCAGGGGCGTTCCCTCTGCGCGATCTGCTGGGCCGCGCGGTGGACCGCCTGCTCCTGGGACGACGGGTTGCACCGGAACGGGCCCTGCGGGAGTTTGCGACAGAAGTGATGACGGCCCATACGGTGGACGAGGTGGTCAGGATTATCGCCCGGACGCTTCAGGAGGTGATGGCTTCCCATTTCGTCGCGCTCTATCTGGTGGACCCGCGTAGCGGGATATACATGCCCCGTCTGCTTGGTAACCCGATGTCCCCCCTGCCCACTTTTCGCCCCGACGGGCCTCTGGCCCGCCGGATGGTGGGCGATTCCCGTGCCCTCTATCTTTCTGTAGATGACGTATTGCCCACGGATTTGGAGGAGGAAGAAGACCGATTGGCTGGTCTGGGCCCGGCGCTCTTCGTTCCGCTGGCGGGCTGGGGATGGTTGACGGTCAGCCTTTCCGGCCTGGAGCGTTTTCGCGCCCGGGATGTCTGGTTTCTGGAAATGCTGGCCCCGCAGATCACTGCTGCTCTGGACCGGGTCCGCCTGATTGCCGACCTGGAGCGGCGGGTGCAGGAACTGGAGGTGGTGGGCGCCATCGCTCAATCCGTGGGGTTCTCTGTTCCACTGGACGATCTGATGGAACTCATCTACACCCAGACCAGCCGGGCGCTGGACGCGCGCAATTTCTACATCGCCCTTTATGACCCCGAGGCCCGTATCTTGCGGTTTGCTTTCTACGTGGAGAATGGTGAACGGCAGTATCCGGAGGACGTCTGGCCGGATACCCAGGGATTGACCGGCCTGATTGTCCGCACCGGTCAACCGATTGTTACGGACGACTATCTGGCCGAGTGTCAGCGCCGTGGCGTGCAACCCGGAGGAAAGCCCGGCAAAGCATGGATGGGGATGCCCCTCATCTCTCAGGACCGCGTGTTGGGGGTGATCAATGTCTCCAGTTTTGACCCCGATGTCACTTATACTGCGGAGCAGGCGCGAGTTTTCCAGGTGATTGCCGGTCAGGCGGCGGCTATTCTGGACAAGGCCCGCCTGTATCAGGAGACGGCGGAGTGGGCCCGACGGCTGGAGGGTCTAAACGAGGTGGGGAATCTCCTCTCGTCCACCCTGGACCTGAACACCCTGCTACACCTGACTGTCCAGAAAGCGGTGGACCTGCTCCATGCCGAGGCCGGGTCGCTGTTTCTGCTGGATGAAGAGACGGGAGAGCTGGTCTTTCAGGTCGCCATCGGTGAGCCGGAACTGGAGGGGACTCGCCTGCCCGCAGGCGTGGGGATCGCCGGGCAGGTCGTTCGGGAGAACCGCCCCGTACGGGTGGAGAATGTGCGGGAGAGCGCGCACTGGTATCCGGGGATAGACCAGCGGTCTCGCTTTGTCACCCGTTCCCTGCTTTGCGTGCCCCTGACCGCGCGCGGGACCGTCATTGGCGCGCTGGAAGTGCTGAACCGGCGGGACGGTCTTCCTTTTGACGGTGAGGATGAACGGCTGCTGACCGCCCTGGCGGCCCAGGCGGCCGTCGCGATTCAGAACGCGCGCCTCTTTGCGATGACCGATCAGGCGCTGGCAGCCCGGGTGGAAGAACTGGCGATGATGCAACGGATTGATCGGGAACTGAATGCCACCCTGGACTACCGGCAGACGCTGGAGACGGCGCTGGATTGGGCGATTCGGCGGACGAGGGCCGATGTTGGGCTGATAGCGATTCTGGACGAAGAGGATGGTCGGCAGGGGTTACGGCTTCTGGCCTATTGGGGCTATCCTCCGGAGGTGGTGGAGCCGTACCGGCATACTCTCTGGCCGCTGGACCGGGGGATCGTCGGGCGGGTGGCCCGTACCGGGCAGCCGGAACTCTCCTCGGACGTTCGCAACGATCCGGACTATGTAGCTGCTA
>CAKZOY010000445.1 GCA_937138275.1 uncultured Chloroflexota bacterium | reverse complement strand
GAAGCCGAATTGGGTAATACCATTTATACTTTTAACGCATAGTTTGTCATTATAATTTAGAATCTGCCATTGTCAACGTAGTTACTCCACCGATACCAATACCTGATACCCAATACCCACCATGATAGACCTGAACTGCGATATGGGCGAAAGTTTCGGCGCCTACGTCCTGGGCAACGACGAGGCGCTGATGCCGCTGATCACCTCGGCCAACATCGCCTGTGGCTACCATGCGGGCGACCCGATGGTGATGGACCGCACCGTCCGCCTGGCCGTCCGCTACGGCGTGGGCATCGGCGCCCATCCAGGCTTCCCCGACCTGATAGGCTTCGGCCGCCGCGCAATGCACCTGACGCCCGACGAAACGGAGAACTACATCCTCTACCAGGTCGGCGCGCTGGCGGCCTTCGCCCGCTCGGCAGGGGCGGAACTGACCCACGTCAAGCCCCACGGCGCGCTCTACAACATCGCCGCCCGCGACCCGGAGGTCGCGCGGGCGGTCGCCCGCGGCGTCGCCCGGGCCGGGCGCGGCCTGATTCTGGTCGGACTGGCGGGATCGGCGATGGCCCAGGCCGCACAGGAACTGGGCATCCCCTTCGCCCGCGAAGGCTTCGCTGACCGGGCCTACCGGTCCGACGGAACCCTCTGCCCCCGCCACATCCCCGGCGCGGTGATCCACGACCCCGAACAGGCCGCCGCGCAGGCCGTCCGCATCGCCCAGCAGGGCGAGGTCGTGGCGATAGACGGCGCGGTCATCCCGATGGCGGTGGACACCCTCTGCATCCACGGCGACACCCCCGGCGCGGTGGAGATCGCCCGCGCCGTCCGCCGCCAACTGGAAGACGCCGGAGTGACCGTCGCACCGATGGGGCAATTCGTCGGGAGACCGTGATGTTCCCCCGCTTCCTGCCCGCCGGAGAATCCGCCCTGGTCGTGGAATTCGGGGACGAAATCCACCCCGACATCCACCGCCAGGTGCTGGCCCTGGACTATGCGCTCTCCCGGGAACCGTTCCCCGGCCTGCGGGAGACCGTCCCCACCTACCGCTCCCTCCTGGTCCACTACGACCCGCTCCAACTCGCCTGGGACGACGCCCTGGGATACGTGACGGACGCCCTGCGGCGGAGCGCGGAAGTTCCCATGCCGGAGCCTGCGGAGGTGGAAATCCCCGTCATCTACGGCGGGGAGTTCGGCCCCGACCTGGAGTTTGTGGCGGAATCCAACGGTCTCTCTGTGGATGAAGTGATCCGCCTGCACGCGGGCGCCACCTACACCGTCTACATGCTGGGGTTTGCGCCGGGGTTTGCCTATCTGGGGGGACTGCCGGATCGGTTAGCGACGCCGCGCCTCCCCACCCCGCGCCCGTCGGTGCCGGCCGGGTCAGTGGGCATTGCCGGCCGCCAGACCGGCATCTACGCGCTCTCCACTCCCGGCGGATGGCGGATCATCGGGCGCACCCTGCAGGTTATGCTGGCCCTCCACCGCGATCCCCCCACCCTGCTGAAGCCTGGAGACCGGGTGCGGTTCGTCCCCGTTGAACAGGGCGCGGACGAAGGCAGATAAACGCCAGGTCGGGTATGGCACAGGCGATCCTGGAGGTGATAGAGGGGGGCTGGCTGACCACCGTCCAGGACCTGGGACGGCCCGGATACGCGCGATACGGGATTCCCCCGTCCGGCGCGATGGACTTCTTCGCCCTGGCGGTGGCGAACCGTCTGGTGGGGAATCCGCCAGGCGCGGCCGGGCTGGAGATTACCCTGACCGGCCCGACGCTGCGCGCCACCGCCCCCTGCCTGGTCGCCGTGACGGGCGCCGACCTGACCCTTCAGGTGGACGGTCGGGAGATGCCCATGTGGATGTCCGTCTTCGTCCGGCGGGGGTCGGTCATCTCCTTCGGGAGACGGCGGTGGGGCTGCCGGGCCTACCTGGCCATCGCAGGCGGGATAGACGTCCCCCCGGTGCTGGGGTCGCGGTCCACCTACCTGCCGGGCCGCTTCGGGGGGCTGGACGGGCGCGCCCTGCGCCCGGGCGACCGTCTGCCCATCGGGCCGGCCCCTGCGAACCTGGTGGAGCAGGCCGGACGGGCCTTCCCGCGCCACCTCATCCCACCGTACAGCGACCGACCCGTCCTGCGGGCCATCCCCGGCCCCCAGGACGACCACTTCACCCCCGAGGGGCTGAAGACCTTCTTCGGCGCCGAATACCGCATCTTGCCCACATCGGACCGGATGGGCTACCGACTGGAGGGGCCGACGGTCGTCCACGGCAAAGGGACGGAAATCATCTCGGACGGGGTGCCGCTGGGGGCAGTGCAGGTCCCCCCAGACGGTCAGCCCATCGTTATGATGGCCGACCACCAGACGACGGGTGGGTATCCGAAAATCGCCGCCGTCATCCGCGCAGACATCCCCCTGCTGGCCCAGGGCGTGCCCGGCGAGAGCCGGGTATCGTTCCGGCCGGTGAGCATCCCCGAGGCCCAGGGGTGGTATCGGGAGATGGGGAAATTACTGGACTGGCCCGACTCTCAATAGCCCCATTGTATGCCCTCCACCGCCGCTTTTACGCGTCATTAAGGAGCGGCAGGATATATCCCCCATCGCAGCAATCCCACACCGTCTTCCGCGATCGCGCTGATGGGGAGGAACCCCAACTCCCCGTCATCTATCTGCAAGTAGCCAAAGAGCAGAGGCATATCCTTCGCCAACAGCCCGTGTTCCAGGGGGCGCTCCTCTTTCTGAAGATGCTCCGGTATGGTGCGGATCCAGAGGGGGAACAATTCCCCTGCCTTGTCGGCCAGCCATGCCCGGCCCCGCCACCAGACCCATTTCGCGGGCGCCACCAGGGCCGTCAGGGAGGGAGGAGCAAACGGGTCGGACATATGCTCCCACGCGGCCGCTCGCAGCGCGTGAACCGAGCGCAGAGCGTAGGGCTCCAGAACCGCCCGCACGTCTGGGAGATCCGGAAGGAGTTGGTCGGAAAAGATTTTGATCCGCCGGGGGGCGTATCCCGGATAGATGCCGATCCGATGGGCGAGAAACGGTCGGGGACGCGGGGGTTTGTAGTCGGCCGGGCTGGAGGGTACGTTCAGCGGGACGATCTTCATCTCCCGGTAAAGCGTCCCGTGGTCCAGGTCTATCAGATGGCTGATGTCCAGACGGAATCCCGTCGGCGTGATCCGGTTCTCGTAGGCCAGTTCCGTCAGGCGGACCCCCTCCCGAATCTCCAGGTCGCGGTCGCGCCAGGTGTGTCCCAGCATCTCTTCCCGCTGCACATCGGGGAGCGGCCGCCGCCCGCTGTAGTGTTCCTGGAGGGCCCGAGCGGTAAGCCACAATCCGGTGAGGAGTTCCGCATAGGTCTGTTCCAGGACGGGTGGGTTTTCGTCGGAGGCCGTCCGCAGCAGAGCGGTAATCTGTTCTACAGCCTGGGCCAGGCGACGCGCTTTCAGAGCGGAGAGATTCTCCGCCACCTGGCGGAGTTGATCTATCCGCTCGGAGGGGGCATTCAACATCCCTTCGCGCGCCAGTAGAAGGGCCAGTTTCAGCGCCTGGAGGATGCTCTGGGCCTGTAGTTCGGAGCGCTCCACTTTTTCCCGTCGAGCGCGCGGGAGGGAGGGGCCGGTTTCCCGCCGTTCTTCCACCGTCTCTATGGAGCCCAGCACAAAACGCTCGGGAGATTCCACCCAGAGGATCAGGACGGCTGCGGCGTGTTTGCAGATGGGGGTAAACCGCGCGGCGGGACAGGTACATCGGGCCGTGATTTTATCCCCGGCAAGGCGAACGGCGACGGTGTAAAGACGAGTGCCCTTCACCTGGGCAAACAGCCCGGTATCGGTGCGGGAGGTCTCCTGAACGGCGCCGCTGGCGACGATGCGGCGCGCGTTCTGGAACGTTGCGCCGTCGCATAAACCACGGATCTCTTCCAGCGTCATCGTCCGCATCTCATCCTCCGCCCCGCAGGATGCCCTCCATCACCTCCAGAAGGCGGCTGGGAGTAGCGGCAAAGGTCGGGATGTCCAGCGCGGCCACCGCGCGGGCCAGGTCTTTATTGTAGACCGGGCGCCCATCTTCCAGAGCCAGAAGGCACAGGACATGCCCTTTGCTCTGGCGAAGCGCCTTCAGGGTCGCCAGCAACAGGTGGACATCTCCCCCTTCGTACAGGTCGGTAATCAGCACGAAGATGCACTTCTCCGGCTGACAGACCAGTTGAGCGCCGTAGGCCACCGCCCGCGCAATGTCGGTACCGCCGCCCAGTTGCAGGCCAAAGAGCAGTTCCATCGGGTCATCGGTGAGGTAAGGGGTCATATCCACCACCTCGGTACTGAAGAAGACCAAGTGGGTCTGCAGGACGTTCAGGGAGGCGAAAATCGCCGCCATTACACCGGCATGGATGGCTGAAGGAGCCATGCTGCCGCTCTGGTCCACCAGAATCACCACCTGCCAGTCCCGGAAACGGCGCTCATTGGCCCAGAAGTAGAACCGCTCCGGCACGACGGTCCGACGTTCCGGCAAGTAGTGTTTCAGGTTGCGACGGATGGTGGTGCGCCAGTCCAGGTTGCGGTACGTCCGCAAAGGGGCATGCCGGTTGCGTCGCAGGGCGCCCAGGACCGTCTGCCGGACCTGTGTCTCCAGTTGCTGGCGCAGTTTCTCCACAACCGAACGGATGATTTCCCGTATGGTCTCCTTCACCACGTCCGGGGCATGGCCTTTGTACTGCAAGAGGATGGCGGCTAAATGGACGTCATGCTTCAGGTGCGGGAGTATGTCGGGCTGGAGCAGAAACTCGGCCAGCCCGGTGCGCTCAAAGGCGTCTTTCTGCACCATTGCCAGAGTCTCTTCCTGGAAGAGAGTGCGCATCAGGTCCAGCCATTGAGGTATGTAGGGAAGAGGGTCTTCGGTACCGCCGCGCTGCCATCGGCTCTCGTAGACAAAGGTCAGGGCCCGGTCCAGATCGCCCACAGAGTAAGGCTCACCGGGGCACAGGGAGTTCGGTTCGCCCAGGCGGAAGATTGGGTCCCGTTCCTCCGCCCGCCGACCCAGGACTAACCGCCAGCGCAACAGGGCGTCATCCCGATCAGCCATTCGCCCTCTCCTTACTTAAACTTAAAATATGCCGGATAATTGCCCGTCACTTTCTGCCAGCATCCTCACGCCGGGTCCCCTTCAGGTAGCGGGTCACTTCCCCAAAATGGTCCGGTATCCGAGAGTCAGCCCGTCGCATCATCGGGATGAAGATATTATCCCCTATCCCGATCACTCTACGGAGAGCGTCTGATTTCAGCCCGCCGGGGTTCTTCAGCAGGCGGGGGATCAGGCGATAGTCCTTCGTCACATCAATATGGATCGCCAGACTCTCCGGTTCTAGGTCCGGCATATCCAGCAAGAGTTGTGTAATTCGGGGATGGGGAATGAGCGCCAGCGAATCTGCCCGACCCCTGGGGGAACGTTCCAGCACATCTACCCCCTCTATGAGGCTACGGATGACGGGGTCATCATCGGGCAGGAGCATCAGATGGAAATGGTATTGGCGGAGAATGTTGTTGAGGAGGGCGCGGTTCCAGTTCGGTTCGCAGAGGAGGTCCGTCAACTTGCGGTACGCTTGAGACCTTTCCTTTTCCGATATGCTCCCGCCCTTGCCCGACGAATCGGTCGGTCTTTTGGAGGACGACCCGGATTCCGGCGCGGGAAGGGGCATGCGCAGGGCATCCAGTCTCCGGACCAGGATCAGGGATAAAGGACATTCGCTGATGTGCGGAACGATGGTCTCCAGCGACACCGCCCTCTCCTCATACAGGTCCAGGAGGATCTCCCAGGCCCGGATGCGGACCATCAGGTTGCGGGCCTGGATCAGGCGCAGGAGAAGAGGCACTGCCTGATCGGCCAATTGCCGCAACCGATCTCCGGCAGTCCGGGTCAGCGCATTGTGGGAAAGGCCAAGGAGGATTGGCCACAACGGTTCGGAGGGCTGCCATTGCTCTATTTCGGCCTGCAGAAAGGGTACGGTCAGAACCAGCGGAGCACTGCCCTCCAAGAGCGCAGTCCAGAGATCCGCTGGTGCGGGATCCAGCACCAGCCAGGGGCTGCCGGTGGAGCGAAGGGCATCGGCCGCCGATTCCGGGACGCGGTAGACTGGTTGGGTACGCAGGGCGATCCGCTTGCTGACTTCCCAGAGGCGCACCAGTTCGTTCAGCATTCGGTGGTATGCCGATTCATCCATCCCCTGCATATTGCAGATCGCCTCAATGGAGTCGGCAAGTGCTCCGAGACCAGCAGAGCGCACAGGCTCTGCCAGCCCCCGTAGCGGGTCCAAGGCGCCAGGGGCATCCAGCCCCAGCACCAGGGCATGTCGGATGGCAGAAAGAAGTTCATCGGTCAAGGGGCGCATAGCCAATCCAGAGATTGGAGAAGTTCTTCCACTTCAGCGGGGTGGATCGGCAGGGCCTGCAAAGTCCCGGAGGGGGTGCCGGGCATCATCTCGCCGCCGATGACCTCCCGCAGATTGGTTATCAGGTAGGCCAGATCGCTGCCTGTCAGTGTGCTGAAGGCCCGACGGAGCATCGGCAGAGATTGGATGAACCGGTCGTTTGGGATGGAGAGGATGAACTGGTGAAGCCAGCGGACAAGAGGACGTGAGCGGACGATGACGCCGGGGTTGGCATGAAGCAGCCCCTCTACAAACTGGGCAGCATGTTCGGGCGGGTTTCCTGGAGAGAGGGAGCGTCGGGCCAGGAGGGAGAGGGAGGTATCCCTTTCCTCGTCGGGGCCAGATATCATCAATCCAACACCCATTCCCCGAAGGTATGGATGGGTGTTTTCGGAGAAGGTAGCGTCCCACAGGTTCTGAAGCCACAGCGCCGTGTCCAGATAGGGAAGACGGCGAGCGATCTCATCCAGCAGGCGCATTTCGCGACCAATGAGGCGCGCTTCCTCATCGCCACAACGGGTGCTTGCGGGGAAGTGAAGGCAGGCGCGGGTATAGAGACGATGGAGAAGGGGTTCAAAGACTTCGCGCCGGACCGAGCGCGAAGAACCGTATTCCATCAGCGAGGCCACCTGATACGTAGCCCGGGAGAGGCGGGGGAAATCGGTCTCCCGCGCCGATGCCTCTTCCAGCGCCGCGAGGGCAGCGTCATAGAGTTCGGGCAGATCGCACAACACCGCTTCCAGCGCGGCCTGGCTCACCTCCTGCAGATTATCCCAGGTACCCAGCCGGAGGCGAAGACGGTTGCGGGTGACTTCCCGCAGGGAGTTTCCGTACTGAACCGCCTCCGCCAGTGCCGCGTCGGTCAGGGGCGTCCAGTTGATTCGCCACCGCTCTCGGAGGCGTCCCATATGTTGAAAAGTAGCGGCCTCTCCACCCCGGTACTCGGCGAAAGGAATCTGGGCAACGGTCACCCGGTGGAGGAAGATGGACTGCTGAACCGCATGCGGTTCGGCCAGATTGAGCCGGAGGTCGGTCCATTCGTCCTTGACGGGAATGCCCAGTTGGTGTGCCAACAAGTAGAATTCGGCCTGGATAGGCAGTTTTTGTCCATGCGGGGGGACCTGCCCGACACGCTCCCCAATGAGCACACGACGGAGCGGGGCCTGGATAGGGTGGATGTTTCCGCGCCCGAAGAGGGTGATGCAGGCGTCAATTACCTCATCCACTCCTGGCTGGAGTTTGGAGCGCAGATGGGCCAGGACCTTCGCCAGGCGGAATGCCTCTATGGCATCTGCATGAGAGGCAAGGTCCCCCTGATGCTTCATCTGGGTTACCATACGGGTTAACACGACACACGTCGCCATCTCCAGATTGCCGAACTGCCAGACATCCTGATAGAACTGAGGGGCCCGGTTCCCCGCACCGTATCCCGATTGCTCGGAAAGGCGGGGAAAGGAATACGGGATCACCACAAACTCTGCTGGGGGCACCGCCGGAAGGCGGAAGTCGCGCCCGGTGGGAAAATCGGGTTGGGCCATTGCGGCGCAGTGGGCCGCTCCGACGACGAGAACGATCGCCTCGGGCGATACCCCTTCTGCAACCGCGCGCTCCACCTCGCGCCACATCCAGGCATCGCGCAGGGTATCGTATCCGGAACGGGATATCTCTCCGAGCACCAATTCTCCCCACGCATGTACCTGGCGGAGAAGCGTGGTGGTATCCAGCCGCCCCGACTCAAATACCGCTTCCCACCACTCCTCATAGGAGCGGAACCCCATTCGCCGGGCCGCCTGTTCCCAAAGAGAGGCATCCGCGGCAGGGGAGATGGGCGGTACCTTCGGCGATGGCGCCGTTTCGGTTCGGGCGAGCAGAACACCGGCCGGGATGTCGCAGAAACGCGCGGGAACGCCCAGTTCCCGCGCTGCCCGGAGAGCAACCAGTTCGGGAGAATAGTCACAAAAAGGGTAAAAATAGAAACGGGGAGAGAGATCGGCGCTGGCAACTACGCCGCGCATCTCCGGTTGGCGGTAGGCCAGGATGGCAACCGGTGCCACCGTTTGAGGGTCGCTCAGGATGTCAATGAGGTGGGAGGCATCGCTGGGGCCTTCAACCAATACGAGGTGCGGGCGTACGGTACGGATAATTTCCTCCACCGCCCGCGCCAGTGCAGGGGAATGATGGCGCACCGGCACCACGTGGACGCCCCGAATCTGCACCGCCGGTGAATCTACAATGCGCGAAGCAGTCGCCGCGCCTCCGTAATCTCTTTCCATACCCACCCTCTGCGATTCCGGGCAACCGTCTCCAGATATTCCCCGAGCACCTCCAGGTCGCTCCGGTCCTCTTTGGTGACGGCACCCATCAGCAAACGGACTAGATGGTTTCCGTGCAGTTTCCCATCTCCGAAATAGTGGGCCAGCAGACATCCTCCGAAGAGCACACTGATAGCCTCCGCAGTGCTCATCACAGTGGAAGGGGTTTTGACCTTCTGCTCGCCATCCAGAGTCTGTCCCCGGCGCAGTTCCTGGAAAACCGTCACCAGTGTTTCCAGGAATTCATCGGGGAGGGAGAGAGACAATCCCTGTTCCTCCAGCATCTCTTGAGTGCGCTGGCGGACAATCTGGATTTCCTGCTGAAGGTTGGCAAGCACCGGAAGTTCCACAAAGTTGAATCGCCGCTTAAGGGCCGACGACATTTCGTTCACCCCGCGATCGCGGGTGTTGGCTGTTGCGATGATATTGAACCCGCGCCGGGCGTATTCAATCCGTTCCAGTTCCGGGATGGCGATGGCCTTTTCCGAAAGAATGGAAATGAGCGCGTCCTGCACTTCGGAAGCGCAGCGGGTAATCTCCTCCAGTCTTGCGATCTGTCCCTGGCGCATTGCCAACAGCACCGGGCTGGGCACCAGAGCGCGTTCGCTCGGTCCCTCGGAGATCAAAAGAGCGTAGTTCCAGGAATACTTGATCTGATCCTCGGTGGTGCCCGCAGTGCCCTGAACGGTGAGTTGAGAAGTGCCGCAAATTGCTGCGCTCAGATGTTCCGATAGCCATGATTTGGCCGTCCCGGGCTCACCAATCAGCAGGAGGGCCCGGTCGCTGGCCAGCGTAGCAATGGCGATCTGTACTTGCTCCCTCTCGCCGATATATTTGGGGCGGATCTGGAGCCCGGGATCGCCCAGAATGAAAACCTCTACGGCCCGGGGAGAGAGTTGCCAGCCAGATGGTTTGGGCCAACGGTCCCATTCCCGCAAGCGTTGCAATTCATTCTGGCATCGGACTTCGGCGGGGGCACGGATTATGCTTTCCGGAGCGAGACTGTTCATAGGGCCTCCTCGGAAGGGGGTTATGGCCGTGACAACAACTAATTGCTATCATAGGTAACTACATTGACAATGGCAGATTCTAAATTATAATGACAAATTATGCGCTAAAAGTATAAATGGTATTACCCAATTCGGCTTC
>CAKZOY010000444.1 GCA_937138275.1 uncultured Chloroflexota bacterium | reverse complement strand
GCAATCTGCAATTTAGGACGCTATGAAAACTCCCATCTACCATATTCAAGGCCTGGTGAAGACTTACGGCGGGCGGCGGGTGCTCTCTGTAGAGACGCTGGATGTGTATGCCGGGGAAATTTTTGCCCTGGTAGGCCCCAGCGGAGCGGGCAAGAGTACCCTGCTGCGCCTGCTGGATTTCCTGGAGATGCCCGATGAGGGCGTCATCCGGTTTATGGGGACGGAGTACGGCCGGAACCGCCTGATTCCCCTCTCCCTGCGCCGCCGCGTGGCGATGGTATTCCAGCGGTCGCTGCTCCTGAACCGCAGCGTCTGGGCGAATGTGGTCTACGGCCTGCACCTGCGCGGCGAGCGGGATTCCACCGCAGCGGTCGGGTCTATTCTGGAGACGTTGGGACTGGCGAAAATCGCCCACCAGCCTGCCCGTACCCTCTCCGGCGGTGAAATCCAGCGGGTTGCCCTCGCCCGCGCCCTCGTCCTCCACCCCGATGTGCTCCTGCTGGATGAACCGACCGCCAACCTGGACCCGTACAACGTTCAACTCATAGAGGAGACGGTCCGGCGCCAGAACCGGGAACGGGGCACCACGGTGGTGCTGGTGACCCACAACGTCTTCCAGGCCCGCCGCCTGGCCCACCGCGTGGCGCTCTTGCTGGACGGCCAGGTCGTCGAGGTCGCACCGGCGCAGGACTTCTTTGAGTCGCCCCGAGACCCCCGCACCCGGGCCTTCGCACGGGGGGAGATGGTCTGTTAAATTAGACACGGATTTCACGGATTTTTTAACGTGTTAGCCACGGATTTTTATCTGCGCCTGGTGGCTCCAAGGTAAACGACAACTGGACAAATTCGGCAATCAGTGGCATACTCATACCGCGTCCATCATCCAGCGGGTCGGAGTCTGTGAAATGTACCTGTCTTCACGAAGGCGGCGCCGACGGTCCAATCCCTGGCGGGTCCTTTTCCTGCTCCTGCTCATCGGCGCGGCCCTGTACGCATACACCCGCGTCCAGCATCAGGAGGTGGAGAATCCCTTTGAGCCCACTCCCACTCCCACCCGCTCCGCGCAGTCCTACCAGTCAGAAGCAGACGGACTCTACTGGGAAGGGGACCTGAGGGGCGCGATCGCTGCTTACGAGCAGGCTATCCGCTTGGCCCCCAGCGACGGGGCGCTCCACGCCGCGCTGGTCCGTCTGCTGGTGCTGGACGGGCGCCCGCTGGAAGCGGTCCGCCGCGGGGAGCAGGCCGTAGCGGCCGACCCGAACTCCGCCCCGGCCTGGGCGTCCCTCTGTATGGCCTACGACTGGGTCGGGTGGATAGAGGACGCGCTGGAGGCCTGCGACCGGGCCATCGTCCTGAATCCGGCCTACGCCGAGGCGTATGCGTACCAGGCCGAAACATATATGGATAACGGACAGTGGAACCCGGCCCTGGAGTCCGCCCAGACGGCCCAGAAACTGGACCCGCGCAGCGCCGATGCCCTGCGCGCGTACGGCTACGTCCTGGAGATGATGGGGAACTACAGCGGGGCCATAGAGTGGTACCAGAAGGCGCTGGAGATTCATCCCAAACTGGCTTATCTCTACCTGGACATCGGCCGGAACCGCCAGGCGTTGGTGGATACGCCCGGGGCCATCGCCGCGTTCCGCAAGGCGGTGGAACTGGCCCCCCATCGGGCGGACGCCCTGAGCCAATTGGGGTGGGCCTATTTCGCGGTGGAGGAGTACGCCGAGGCCCGGCGATACCTGGAGCAGGCGATCCGGGCCGACCCGGAGTACGCCCCGGCCTACGGCCGCCTGGCGACCGTCTACTGGACTATGCGCAACTACGAATCGGCCATCCCCAACTTTGAGAAAGCGATAGAAATGGCCTATCGGGCCTCCCGGCGCGCCACCCGCGCCTTTTACGTCACCGTGGAGCCGATCCAGGCGGAATACGTCTATCCCACGCTCTCGCGGAAAGTCCTGGAAGGGCGGGTGCGGCCCGCCGATACGGCGATGGTCCATCTGACGGCCGTCCTGACCCCGACCGAACCCTCCAGCGCTTGGGCCGAGGCGCGCGGTCAATTGACCCTGAACGCGGCCACTGGAGAGGCAACCGTCTCCCTGGAAAATATGCCCGACCCTCCGATCGGGCATACCTACGTAGGGTGGTTCAGCGGGCTGCGCACCCTTCGGAACTACACGTTCAACACCGGGTCCCTGCCACTGCCGTCCGACAGAAGAATCACCGTTACGCTGAAAGCGGAGCCGGTGCGGGGTCCCCGGATTGAATACTACTATATGCTGGGCCTCTGTTATTTCTATATGGCCCAGTGCGAGAAGTCCTACCCGCTTTTTGAGGCCGCGCTGCAGATAGACCCAAAGGACGAGAATGCCCTCAAAGGCATCCGCCTCTGTCAGGAAGCGGAAGGTACGCCTACCCGGACGCCATGATGGGCAGGACAGAGAACCCGGAGGTTATGGAACGGAACACAGAGCACGAATTAGAGGGTCTTGTCATTCGGGCTCAGAGCGGATTTTACACTGTTCACACCGAACGGGGAGATTTTATCTGTCACCTGCGGGGGCGCCTGAAGAAGCGGCGTCTGGACACCGACCCCATCGCCGTGGGGGACCGGGTGCGCTTCCGACTGGTCCCGGGCGAAATCGGCGTCATTGAGGAAGTGCTCCCGCGGGAGCGGGCGCTGGCCCGCCTGGCCCCGCCCCCGGGTGGCCGGGGAACCCGCCGCTGGGACCGGGACGGTTACCTCTCGGAACGGGAACAGGTCATCCTGGCTAATCCCGACCAGGCCGTCTTCGTCTTCGCCTGTGCCGAGCCGGAGCCGAACCTACGGCTGCTGGACCGGCTGCTGGTGGGGGCCGAACTCCAGCACATCCCCGCCGTCGTCTGCGCGAATAAAATAGACCTGGTGGGCATAGAGGAGGCGCGGGCGCTCTTTGGCATCTACGAAGAGATCGGTTACCCCCTTGTCTACACCAGCGCGGAGACGGGCGAGGGGGTGGAAGAACTGGCCCGCCATCTGGAGGGCCGCGTTTCCGCCTTGGTGGGCCCCTCCGGCGCAGGCAAGAGCAGTCTCCTGAACACCATCCAGCCGGGCCTGGGGCTGGCGGTGCGGGAGGTCAGCGAGGCCACTGGCGAGGGCCGCCACACCACCGTGGTCACCCAACTCTTCCCCCTGGACCGGGGCGGCTGGGTCGCCGACACCCCCGGCATCCGCGCCCTGGCGCTCTTTGACGTGGACCCGGAGGAACTGGACGCCTACTTTCCGGACATCGCCCCCTCCGTCGCCGACTGTCGCTTCTCCGACTGCACCCATACGGTGGAGCCGGGATGCGCCGTCATCGCCGCAGTGGAGGCGGGTCGTATCCATCGCCACCGCTACGAGAGTTACGTCCGCCTGCGCCAGGAACACCAGCGCCTCGCCGATATGTACTGGTGGGGGATCAAGTCGGAGTATCTCTGAAAGCAGGGAGCAGATAGCAGGAAGCAGGAAGCGGGAAGCAGG
>CAKZOY010000443.1 GCA_937138275.1 uncultured Chloroflexota bacterium | reverse complement strand
GACCGGCACGGTGCAGGAAACCGATTCTCCGATGCCGAGAACTGCAGCGGTACATACGACGAAATCGTCGTCGGAATCGTCCGGGGTGCCGTTATCCGACCAGACCACCACATCGTACAACAAAATATCTCCCACATTCACCGTCTCATAGGTCAGGATAACCGGACTTCCGGGATAGGTAGCGGTGATCGGTGCAGTAACCGTCAGGGTCAGGGCAGGGTGGAGGATGTCGGTGGTCACTGTCGCCGTCGCCTGCGCCATCCCGCCCAGGGGGTCCGTGCCCGTGGCGGTGAAGGGGCGGACGGTCGGGTCTCCCGAAACGGCCGCTGCGACCTCCCGCTGAGCGCTCTTGCCGGGCTCCAGCGTCATCTCCCAGGTCGTCCCGTCGGGCAGGGGGAGGGCGACGTCCAGCACCACGTCGCCCGTGTTGACTACCCGCAGGCTGTAGGTCAGGGTGTCTCCCTCGTGGGCCTGGGAGGGGCCGGTCGCCGTCAGGGTCAGGGCAGGGTGGAAGACGCGCACGACTGCATCATCCGTATCCGAAACCGTCGGCCAGTTTTCCAGCGGCGTCCTATTAGCCAGTGTCGGAAGGCCACTGACCGTTCCCACGTTTGTTACTGAACTGGCAGGATAAGCGACAAAGTGACATGTGACCGTTTCGTCCGGCGCCAGCAGTCCCAGAACGGTGCAGATGGAACCGTAGCGGTCGTCGGTCACATAGACGTTGCTGAGGTAAGTGTTGCCGGTGTTGGTGAACCGGTAGGTGTAGGTTACCGGGGCGCCCTCGTGAATGTCGTAGGGGGTGCCGTCGGCGGCATCGCCAGCGGTCACGACGATTTCCAGGGCGGGGGCTGGTGGGAAGTTCCCCAAGCGGACTTTGTAGATATCTCCGGCAGCCAGAGTAAAGGTGTGGGAGATGCCCGTTGTTGCGTACCAGCCATCAGGAAGGGTTTCCTGGACATAGTAGGTGCCGGGGACCAGGTCGGGCGGATTGCGGGCCGGATCGTTGCTGAAATAGACCCAGCCCTCGTCGTCGGTGGCCCGGTTCCATCCGGCAGCCTGGGAACCGTCCTGGCGGTACAGGCCAACCCACCAGCCGCTCAGCGGGCTGTCGCCGTCGCTGATGTGACCGCTGAGGTCCGCGTCGTGGAACACCTGTACCCGGACGACCGGCAGTTTAATCTGGCCGAAGAGGACGTGAATCACATCTCCCTGGCCCAGCGTCACCGTCTGGGTGACGGGATTGGTCGCCAGCCAACCCGTTTTGGGCGTCACGACGACGGTGTACGTTCCCGGAACGAGCGACCAGAGGGCGTTCCCGATGGCATTGGTGGTTTTGCTCTCTTTCCCCAAGACGGATACCGTCCATCCGGCGAGGCCGCGTTCTCCATCCTGGACGGCGCCGTCCATATTCAGGTCGGTGATCGCCACATCGGGGGCGTCCGGAGCGCAGGCGTCCGCCAGGGATTGGACAGCAGCGATGATTTCCTGAGTACGGGTGTATACATTGAGAGGAGTGGGGGACTCGTTAAGCAGCACGAAGCCGTCGGAGAAGTACCAGACGGCCGCCTGGCGGGCAGCCATCTCTTGTCTGACATCCGGCAGACGGCCGGGGGCGGTGTCGTTCTGGTAATTGGCGGCGCTGGCCCGCGGCGGGTAATGCAGCAGCAGCCAGCGGATACGGCAGTCCATCGCCTCACTGGAGGCAACGACACCGGGCACTGATCAGAGCAACGGCTTAGCCGCCGGACACTTTGGGCTTGCGCAGCAAATCATTTCAGGGGAGCGGCGCGCCCCTGAAAAAATAGTATGGGGTTTGTGGGGGCGGCTTCGCCGCCCCCACAAACCCCACTCCCCACCCCTTCCCGGTGCGGGGCGAATTGCTGCACAAGCCCTTCTTTGGGACGCAGTTGCTTAATTCGGTCAAACTAGGTATAATACAAATGGTTGATCGCCATCGCTGCGTTCCTTCTGATGGGTTTGGATAAACCAATTGTACCGGAACCGGCGAGTCGGTCAACCTCTTTTTGCGAAACTGTCAGGTGGTTAGAAATTTTTTAGAGAACCCTTTGACGCTCTACAAACACGAAGACGCGGCGTTCTCCGCGTCTCAGCGGTGAAATGAGAACCTGGCTGGATAGATACTTTTGGAGGAATACTTATGACCCATCAAAACCCGAAGCGTCGCAAATGGCTCTACCCTGCCGTTTACGTGTTTCTGGTCGTCATCGCTCTCCTTCCACCGATTGCCGAAGTCCCCTACGACCCCCGCGACACGCAGGATGTGATCTGGCACATTCTGGCGGCTGCCATCCAGCCCTACGAGGCCTGGGGGTGGGTGTTTCACGTCGCCACTCTGATCCTTGTGGCGTTGGCGGTCTGGCGACCGCAGTGGGCCGGGCGGGCCATTCCGGCCTACTTCGGCCTCAACTACTGGGTCATCGCCGCAGTACAGACCAATGCGGTGACCGAAAAATATGGCTTTGCCGTCCATACCGGGGCGCTGGTCGCCGAGGTTCTGCTGGGGGTGCTCTGGCTGTGGGTGGCCTGGAAGGGGCGGTTGGAGGTCTCTTTCCGGGGGATTCCGACCTGGCGCTGGTTTCTGGCCCCTCTGGCCCTGCTGGCCTTCTGGACACCGGTTGCCGTGGAGGGGAATCGCGTTCTCCCGAATTTCAACCCCCTCCTGCTTCTGACCTCGCCGGAGTACGGGTTCGCCTACTGCCTGATGACACCGGTTTTCCTGTTCCTGCTCATCCTGTTCTATCCCAACGTAGACCTCTTCGCCTTCCGGGTGACGGCCTTCAACGGTCTGCTCTACGGCCTGTTCAACCTGACCCACTGGGCCAGCCCCGATACGCTGTGGATGGGGGTGATGCATCTGCCGTTGCAGGTGATGTCCATTGTAGCGCTGGGGATGGCGTGGCGGAGGGCGTAGAAAGTAAAACGTAAAGAGTGAAACGTAAAAAGGGGTGTGGGGAACGTTGCTGTTCACACCCCTCTTTGTTATCGTTTGTAGTCAGCCACGCGGCGCAGCGGAGTG
>CAKZOY010000442.1 GCA_937138275.1 uncultured Chloroflexota bacterium | reverse complement strand
ATATCCCTTATCCCCCTGGAGGCGACTCTGCTCCTGGCGGGAATCTATGAAGATACTGGCAACCTCTCCTATCTGACCACCACTGCGCGGGATGTGCGGGCGGCGGCCTGGTTGATAGAACGAGGAGCCAGCCTTTCTATCGTCAACGAGTTCCTGCAGTACCCGCTGACGCCCAGCCAGCAGGAATTGTATGAGCGACTGGTGGAGTCGGCGGAGACGTACCGCATCGGCGGGCATGCCATCGTCGTAGCGACCGGAAGAGCGGATAAGTACGAAGAAGAAATCTCCACCCTGGCCCACCGCCTGCGGGACCTGCTGGAACCCTCCGCCCTCTTTGTTCTGGTTGCCCTGGACCATCACATCCAGATGGTGGCCCGCTCCGCCACCGGCGACATAGATGTGGCTTCCGTCGCGGCCCATTTCGGCGGCGGGGGACACGCCCGCGCGGCCGCCGCCCTGATCCGCGACCGGACCCTGGAATCGGTGCAGGCCGAACTCCTGGAATTACTTCCCCGCATTGTCCGCCCAGCCGTCACCGTCCGCCAGATTATGTCCCGCGGCGTACAGGTCCTCTCCCCGGATACGTCCATCGCCGAAGCCAACGAGCGGATGCGCCGCACCGGTCACGAGGGCTTCCCGGTGGTGGAAAGCGGCCGGGTCATCGGCCTCCTCACCCGACGGGCGGTGGACCGGGCCATCCAGTTCGGGATGGCGGCCGAGATGATCCGCCAGATTATGGAGCCGGGCAGCGTCACCATTTCTCCCGATGACTCGGTAGAGACGCTCCAGCGGCTGATGATGGAGACCGGGTGGGGGCAGGTGCCGGTGGTGGATAACGGCGACATCATCGGGGTGGTCACCCGCACCGACCTGATCACCCTCTGGGGCAAGGCCGGACCAGCCCCTTCCCGTCGGGAGCAGGTCCAGGCATTGCTGGAAGCCTCTCTCCCTCCCCAGATGCTATCTCTCATCCGGCGGGCCGCGGAGGCCGCCCATCGGATGGGCTACAGCCTCTACTTCGTCGGTGGGCCGGTGCGGGACCTGCTCCTGGGGCAGCCGGTCGTGGACCTGGACCTGGTGGTGGAGGGAGACGCCATCCGCCTGGCCCGCCACCTGGCCCAGCAGTTCGGCGGTCGGGTGGTGGCCCACAGCCGCTTCGGGACGGCGAAGTGGCTGCTCGACGACCAGGTATGGCAGGCCATCGCAGGCGGGCCCCCGCCCCCGGAACGCGCCATCTCGGCGGTGGACTTCGCGTCCGCCCGGACCGAGTTCTACACCCACCCCACGGCGCTGCCGGAGGTGGAACGCAGTTCCATCAAGCAGGACCTCCACCGGCGGGACTTCACCATCAACACGCTGGCTATCCGGATGGACCCGCCCTACTGGGGGGAACTGCTGGACTTCTACGGCGGGGAGGCCGACCTGCGGGAAGGGGTGATCCGCGTCCTGCATAGTCTGAGTTTCATAGACGACCCGACCCGCATTCTGCGCGCTGCCCGGCTGGAGGCCCGCCTGGGCTTCCGGCTGGACCCCCGCAGCGAAGCGCTCATTGCCAACGCACTGCCCATGCTGAACCGGATGAGCGGCGAACGCATCCGGCACGAACTGGAACTGATTCTCGCCGAGGAAAAGCCGGAAGGGGCGCTCTGTCGGCTGGAGCAGTTGGGCGTACTGCGCCAGATTCATCCCGCCCTCCACTGCGACTGCTGGCTGGTGACCCGCTTCCAGGCCGCGCGGAAGGAACTGAATCTGGAATTCTGGGGACTGGATGAGGAAGATCGGCGGTTTGTTTACTGGGGGCTTCTGCTGTACCGTCTGGAGAAGGATGCCATACGCACCATTACCCAGCGACTGCGTATCCCCCGGTCGGAGGTGGAAGACCTGGAGCGATTGCCCTCCCTGCGCCGGGACCTGGACCTGCTGGTGACCACCCGCCAGCCCAGCCGAATCTGTCGCCTGCTGGAACCGTATCCGGCACAACTCCTCGCCATCGCCTATGTCGCCGACCGGCGCCGCGGGGTAAGAGCGCGCCTGATCCGCTTCCAGACCGAGTACCGGAACGTGACGCCCATCCTGACCGGAGAAGACCTGAAAGCGATGGGCCTGCGGCCTGGGCCGATCTTTGGTCAACTGTTATCCTCTCTGCGGGATGCTCGCTTAGATGGTCAAATCGCCACCCGAGAGGACGAAGAGGCGATGGTGCGGAGGTTGCTGGAAGATTGGAGTAGGGAGTAAGGAGTAGGGAGTAAGG
>CAKZOY010000441.1 GCA_937138275.1 uncultured Chloroflexota bacterium | reverse complement strand
CCTGCTCCCTGCTACCTACTTCCTGCTTCCTGCTCCCTGCTACCTACTTCCTGCTTCCTGCTCCCTGCTTCCTACTTCCTGCTCCTCATCCTCCCACACCAGTTCTTTCTTCCCGATGCGCACCGTATCTCCGGGCTGGACTCCGGCCTGGCGCAGCGCGTCCAGCACGCCCATCGCCTCCAGCGCGCGGTGCAGGCGGTAGACCGCCTCCTCCAGTTCCAGCGGCGTCATCGCCACCAGTCGCTCCACCCGCTTGCCGTGGACTCGCCAGCCGTCGGCCTCCCGTTCCACCCAGAAACTCCGCTCGTCGTCCTCCAGCCGGAAGACGGGTATCTCCTCCACTACGGGCTCCGGGACGCGCGGCAGTTCCGCCAGTTTCCGCGCCGCCGCCCAGAGCAGGTCGCGCACCCCCTGGCGGGTCAGGCCGGAGATGGGGTAGACCTCGTGCCCCTGGGCGCGCAGCGCGTCCCGCACCCGCGGCCACCGCTCCTGCGCCTCGGGTATGTCCGTCTTGTTGAAGGCCACCAGTTGGGGTTTCTGGTCCAGCCCGTGGCCGAAGGCTGCCAGTTCGGCGTTGATGGCGGCGAAATCCCCCAGCGGGTCCTCGGCGGTGCCGTCCAGCAGATGAATGATGAGACGAGTGCGCTCTATGTGGCGAAGGAACTCGTGCCCCAGGCCGCGGCCCTCGCTGGCCCCCTCTATCAGGCCGGGCAGGTCGGCCATCACGAAATCGGTATTCTCGTCCAGGACGACGACGCCCAGGTAGGGCTCCAGCGTGGTGAAGGGGTACGGGGCGATCTTCGGCCGCGCGGCCGTCACCGCGGCCAGCAGGGTGGATTTGCCCGCGTTGGGCTTGCCCACCAGGCCCACGTCGGCCAGGAGTTTCAGTTCCAGATGCAGCGTCCTCTCCTCCCCCGGTTCGCCGTTCTCGGCAATGCGCGGCGCCTGGTTGGACGGGGTGGCAAAGCGCGCGTTGCCCCGTCCGCCCCGCCCGCCGCGCGCCACCACCACCTCTTGCCCGGGCTCGGTCAGGTCGGCCAGTACCCGCCCGGTGGCCGCGTCCCGGACGATCGTCCCCGGGGGCACGGGCACCCGCAGGTCGGCGCCGTTGGCCCCGTGCTGGTTCTTCCCCCGGCCGTGCTGGCCGCGCGGGGCGCGGAAATGCCGCTCCCGGGTGAACCGGTAGAGCGTGTTCAGATGAGGGTCCACGTAGAGGATAACATCCCCTCCCTTGCCGCCGTCCCCCCCGGCCGGCCCGCCCCTGGGGACGTACTTCTCCCGCAGAAAGGCCACGCACCCATTCCCGCCGTCCCCACCCTTCACATAAATCGTCGCCTCATCCACAAACATCGCACACCCTGCACCTTACCTTACTTTTTATTACGTTTTACGCTTTACGTTTTACGTGTTACGTGTTGCGTATCACGTTCCCCACCACCCATCCCTCAATCCTCTCCCGATACCTCCCGTACAGATACGCCACCATCAGCCCGCCCCCGACGAGGGCCGCCCAGACCTCCGCCGGGGGACGGGCCGCATAGGCCCCGATCCAACTGGAGACTACCAGCCCGGGGAGCCGCGCCAACCCCGCCAGGGTCAGCATATACGGGATGGAGAGCGGGCTCAGCCCGATGACGAAACAAATGAGGTCATCGGGAAGGAGCGGGAGCAGGAAGACCAGCAGGAAAAAGACCGGCCCCCGCTTCCGGGCCAGGCGGTCCCACTGGTCCAGGCGCTCCCTGCGCACCAGGCGCTCCACCAGCGGGCGCCCCAGATAGCGGGCCAGGGCCATCGCCAGCGCCGAACCCAGTTGCACCCCCAGCCAACTGTAAAGCGTCCCCCAAAAGATGCCGTAGAGGTAGCCGTTGACCAGGCCGAAAATCTGGCCGGGGACGGGCGCCAGCAGTACCTGGGCCGCGTTGAGCAGGATGCCGGCCAGCGGCCCCCAGGGGCCCCAGGCCGTCACCCAGGCCAGGATTGCCTCCCGGTTGCTCAGCCAGCGGTGGAGCACTGGCCCGACCGCCGCCCCCGTGGCGACGAAAAGGGCAGCCAGTACCAGCAGAACCAGCGCTCGTCCGGTCAGTCGTCCGAACGGCGCGTATCCTTTAGCCCCAGACTCACCCATAGTCCTGCAGCCACCCCTACCGCTGTCACGATGAACAGAGTGGGATACGAGGTCGCCCGCAGCAACAACCCGCCCAGCAGCGACGTCGGGATCAGTACCCCGCCCAGCGTGTTGTAGAGACCGACAAAAAGCGTGCGGCGGTCTTCCGGAGTGATTTCCAGCAGGTAGTTGAAAAACCCCATCATCCAGGAGTTGTTCAGGAATCCGTAGGCGAAGTATACCAGCGGATAGGTCAGGGCGAGCCAGCGGGCGCCGGTCAGGTGGATTGCCAGGGCCAGCACCGGGCAAGTGAGGTTGGCGATCGCCCCTGCCCAGATGGCGGTCCGCGGGCCCTTGCGCTCGCTCATCCACCCCAGCGCGACACTGGCGAGGATTCCGCCCAGCATCTGCGCCGAAAGGAACCACCCCACCACGGCCTCCGGCAGTCCGACCACCTCCTTGGCGTGCAGGATGTAGAAGGGAAGAGCCAGTCCGAAGAGCCCGAAGAGCCAGCGGACGAAGACCAGCCGCCGGAAATCGGGCCAATCCCGCCAGACTTCCCGCAACTCCCGGAGCAGACTGAGCGAAGTCCCCGAAGCGGGCGCCGGGTCCTTTACAATTTCCCGTACAGTTGTCAGGGCGATGGTGGAGGGGAGCAGCGATAGACCGGCGAGGGCGAAGATCAGGGCGTAGTTGTGGGGATAGGGGAGCGCCGGGCTCTCCATAATCACGCCCACAATACCGCCTACTGCGATCCCCAACACCCCCCCCACGAGTTGCCCTGCTCCGACCAGTCGCGCCCGACGGGTGGGCGGTATCGCCCCGGCCATGATATCAAACCAGGCCACCGCCGCAATTCCGTCCAGCACGTTGAACCATCCGACCCCGACCAGGAAGAGGGCCAGCATCAGGCCGGGGAAGCGGGTCAGGCCGACCCAGGCCGTCAGCGCCAGCAGGAAGTAGACAGGCCGGCCGATGAAGATGGCCCGGACGAGAAAGGGCTTCTTCCGGGGTTTCCGGGCCATCAGCGCGCCGGCAAACAGTTGGGGAAGCAGCCATCCGGCGGCCATCACCGTGCTGACCATCCCCACCAGCGGCTCCGCAGCGGTCAGCGTGCGGGCGAAGGCCGGCAGGACGGTGCTGGGATTCATAAACGAATAGGCCACCCCGAAGAAGACGTAGTCTGTCAGCAGGGCGAAGAAATTGTGCCGGAAATGGGGGGGCAAAGTTTCCCGGCCTACGCCACCCATCGGTTGGGTCTGCAAGGACGCACTCCTCATTCAGAATTCCATAGAGAACCTATGCTTTCCGGTTCCCTATTCCTCTTGAGAATACCACAACTCAAGTGATAGTCAACTCACTCTTCCTGGAGTTCGGACTTGAGTTGGGACAGGGTGTTTTTGGTCAGCCCCTTTGCAGGCCTTACACGAGGTCAGGCTCGCTTTGAGGGGCAATGTGCCCGGAATCCGGGCGCTTTCGCCCGTTGAATCTCTAAAGTCGTATCTGGCTACCTGACAGTTTTCCAATAGGACGCGGATGGACGCGGACAAGCAGTGTGGCTCATGTTCAAAAGCAGTGCA
>CAKZOY010000440.1 GCA_937138275.1 uncultured Chloroflexota bacterium | reverse complement strand
TTTATCCTCAGCCCCGCCGGGCAAGGCGAGGAGAGCTGCCCCAAAAACCTCCCATACGAGAAAGGATTCACTGGGCGGAGAACCGGTAGTTCAGGTCGGCAGAGAGGACATCGGGGTCAGCCTGCAGGCGGGCCAGGAACACCTCCTCCGCCCCCACCGGCACCCGCACCCGAATCCACCGGACATCGGACAGCGAGTACATACTGGCCTCGTAGGCCGTCAGGCGGTGGCGGCGCAGCAGCGTTGCCACCCGTGCCTCTGACCTCAGAGCGACGATGACCTCGCCGGGAACAAAGGCATCTCTCCCGAAGGCCTCCGCGCCCTGCGACGACTCCGCAGACCACACCTGCGCCCCCAGGCATACCGGATAATTTCCCCGCGCCCCTTCCCACACGGCATTGAAGGCATCTATCCGTCCACAGCCGTAGTACTGGTCCCATCCGGTCGTCCCCAGGTCCTGGGCGTTATCCAGAATCGCCGAAGCGACCTGATCGGGGGTGTAGGTGGAACGCCAGCCGTACACCAGGGCGGCAACTCCCGCGACAAAGGGGGTAGCCATAGAGGTACCCTGCATATAGCAGTAGCCCCCTCCCTTGCAGGTACTGCGAATATACACCCCCGGCGCGGCCACGCTGACGTGGTTGCCGTAGTTGGAGAAACTGGCGCGGCCATCCGAAGAGGTCGTCGCCGCCACCCCCAGGACGTGGGTGCAGTTGGCAGGGAAGACGGATTGATTTCTCCCATCATTCCCCGCCGCGGCCACCAGCAGGACGCCGCGGTTGTAGGCATAATTTATAGCCTCTTGCAGGTGTGAGGGACAGGAATATGCCCCACCCAAACTCATGTTGATCACCCGCGCCCTCTTGTCCGCAGCGTACTGTATCGCCCTGGCCAGAACAAATGAATTGCCACTGCCTCCGGAATCCATCACTTTCAGCGGCAGGATGATAGCGTTCCAGCCCACACCCGCCACACCGGTGCTGTTGTTCGTCGCCGCGGCGGCGATGCCGGAGACGTGGGTGCCATGGCCGTTGTCATCGGAGGCGTCGTTGTCGTCGTTCACAAAGTCCCAATCTATATCGCTGCGCAGTTTGCCCGCCAGGTCGGGGTGAGAGAAGTCGGCGCCGGTATCCAGAACGGCGATGAGTACGCCATCGCCTTTAGAGAGGGCCCAGGCCGCAGGGGCGTTGATCTTGCTCAGGCCCCACTGGTCACTGGTATAGGGGTCGTTGGGATAGACGGGCGGTGGCGGCGGGGGGCGGTAGGCGCGCATCACCAGGGGCAGGTAGGTGTAGGTGGTGATGTCGTCGGAGGAGCGGAGGGGCGGGGGAGCGGAGGAGCGGAGGGGCGGGGGAGCGGAGGAGATGTCTGCTGCACCGGCGCCGGGCAGGAGGGCCAGCAGGAAAAACGCCAGCCCCAGAGCAATGATGAGGGGAAGAATGCGTTTCACAGGGACTATCCAGAGGCCGGGGAGGGTTCTTTCGGTCCCCAAATCTGAT
>CAKZOY010000439.1 GCA_937138275.1 uncultured Chloroflexota bacterium | reverse complement strand
GATACAGCGCGGCCAAGTGATGGACGGGGCCGTGGCCCCGTCCCAAGTTCGGGGCGTGTTGCAGGGCCAGGGTGATGTACTCCTTAGCCTGACGCACCGCCTCCGCCACCTCTAGCCCCTTCGCCAGCCCCGCCGCAATGGCCGAAGCGAAGGTGCAACCCGTCCCGTGGGTATTGCGGGTCTCCACCCGCGGCGATGGGAAGTGCCGGCACTCCCGACCGTCGTACAGCACATCCACGCTATCCCCACTTAGATGGCCGCCCTTGACCACTACATAGCGGGGCCCCATTTCGTGGATCGCCGCGGCCGCGCGCTTCATCTCCTCCAGAGATTCTATGCTCATCCCGCTCAGGACGCGCGCCTCGTGCAGGTTGGGGGTGACGACCACAGCCAGGGGCAGGAGAAGGCGAATCAGCGCGTCGCGCGCGTCCTCTCGCAGAAGCGGGTCGCCGCTCTTGGCCGTCATCACCGGGTCCACCACCAGGTTGGGCAGGTTGTGCTCCTGCGCCTTCGCCGCCACCACGGCGATAATGTCCGCATTGGACAGCATCCCCGTCTTCACAGCATCTACGCCGATGTCGGTGACCACAGAATCAATCTGCAGGCCCACGAATTCGGCGGGGAGTTCGTAGACCCCCTGGACGCCGACGGTGTTCTGCGCGGTGATGGCTGTCAGCGCGCTCATCCCATAGACGCCCAGCGCGGCGAAGGTCTTCAGGTCGGCCTGGATTCCTGCCCCGCCTCCCGAATCCGAACCGGCGATCGTCAACGCTCGCTTCATACTCGTCCTCCTCATCCAACCGACCACTCTTCCAGCCGCCAGGCAGCGTCCCAGAACATCCACTCGTAGCGGCTGGTAGCGACAAAATGCCGCGCAACGCTTTCCCGCTGGTTTTCCGAAAGTTCTGCGGCCAGTTCGTTCATTACATCCAGAACCGGCCGAACAACGGCTGCGTACTGCTCGGAAGCGTAGAGGTCAATCCACCGCTGGTACAAGGGATGGGGCGACCCCTGCGCCTCCAGCGCTTTCCCTACCTCCCAGTAAATCCAGTAACAGGGAAGCAGCGCTCCGATCAGTTCCGCATACGGCGCAGTATACGCAACCCGCAGCAGGTACGATGTGTAAGCCAGCGTTGTCGGCGCCTGGGGAGTCCCGTACACTTCCTCCGGGCCAAGGCTCCATTCCTGAAAGAAACCCTCGTGCAGCGCCCGTTCTGCCGCCAGAACCTCGCGGGCGTGTTCGGCAAACATCATACACCACGCATCCCGCGGGGATCGGGCAGCGGCAACCGCCAGACTGCGGGCATAATCCTGCAAATAGAGGGCGTCCTGAATCACGAAGAACCGGAAATTCGGTTCGGGCAGGCTTCCCTCGGCCAGCCCACGTAGAAAGGGATGGTCTAAAATAGCCCGAAAGATGGGAGCAATCCGATCCCACAGTTCCTGAGTAAACTGCGTTGCCATAACTCCTCCTTTCTATTCGGCAAAATGATCCCAGCCCCCTTTGCTCAAGGGGACGCTAGAGCCATCCTGCTGGATCAGGCGCATTCCTTCGGTCTCGGGGACGATTTCCCCCACCACGGTAACCGGAGTATCCGTCTCTTCCCGGACTTGCCTGGCCAATTCGTCGGCCCGGTCGGCAGGCGCGGTGAAGAGCAACTCATAGTCCTCCCCGCCGGAGAGGGCCCAGTCCAGCGCGCGGGCCCCGACCGCCTCCGCGACCGCCAGGGCCGCTCCGGAGATGGGGAGCGCCTCGGCCCACAGGCGCACCCCGACCCTGCTCATCTCACAGATATGGCCGATGTCGCTGACCAATCCGTCGCTCACGTCTATCATCGCCGTCGCCAGGCAGGACCGGGCGATCGCCTGCCCTTCCCATAGGCGCGGGGTGGGAGTGAGATGCCGTTCCAGCGCCCACCGCCGATGCTCATCGGCACAACGCGCTTCGGGATGGAGAACCAGGGCCAGCCCGGCTGCCGAATCGCCCAGCGTACCCGTCACCAGCACCCGGTCGCCCACGCGCGCCCCAGAGCGCTGCAACAGATGCTCCGGCTCCACCTCCCCCAGCAGGAAGATATCCACGATGACCCCGCCGGGCGAGTGGGCCATATTCCCCCCAACGATCTCGGCCCCCCAGCGAGCGCATTCCGCCTGCATCCCCTCGTAGAGGCCATCCACAAAGGCCACTTCGGTGTCTTTGGGCAGGACCAGCGAGACCAGCAGGTAGCGGGGCAGGCCGCCCATCGCAGCGATGTCGCTCACGTTGATGGCGATGACCTTCCGCCC
>CAKZOY010000438.1 GCA_937138275.1 uncultured Chloroflexota bacterium | reverse complement strand
GCGTGCGCAGGGCGCGCGCCGTCTCCAGCCCCAGCAACCCCCCGCCGACGACGACCGCGCGCTGGGCCGATTGAGCGAACTGACGGATGGCGCGCGCGTCGTCCAGGGTGCGCAGGGTGAAGACACCCCGGCGGTGAGCCCCTTCTATCGGCGGGATCCACGCCAGACCGCCGGTCGCCAGAAGCAATCGGTCGTAGGGAACAGAGGAGCCATCTGCCAGGCGGATGCGGTGAGCCTGCGGGTCCAGTTCCATTACTGGGGCGTTGAGATGGACATGGATGCCCTGCTGTTCATACCATTCGGGGGGGCGGTAGAAAATGTCGGCCTCGGCGACAGCTCCAGCGATGTAATCGGGCAGTTGGGGGCGGCGGTAGTAGGGGTACGCTTCCGCCGCATAGATGTGGACTTCGGCACCGGGTCGGGCACGCACAATGGCCTGCGCGGCGGTCACCCCCGCCACGCCGTTGCCGACAATGCAAAAACGCTCCATCCGCCGTCCTTATTTACGTTTTTACGTTTTTACGTTTTACTTTTTACACCTTCTCAAACATATCCTTTGTCGCGCCACAATCGGGGCAGGTCCAATCTTCGGGGAGATCCTCAAAGGGGGTTCCGGGAGGAATCCCGCGGTCGGGGTCGCCCTTGGCAGGGTCGTAGATGTAACCACAAACCATGCATTCCCATTTGTCCATTTTGCCTCCTTTCACGTTGGGGGAGTTTGAGGATGGTCGCCCGTTGCAAAAAGTATAACCGATGCCCCAGAAATTGTCAACAGGGGAAGTCGTGGTATAATGAACGCAAAGCCGCGGTATGGGTATTCCGTGTTCCGTATTCCGTGGTGCGTGGCTTTGGGGGAACCCGGGCCTCGGGGAGGCGTAAAATGATAGAAGTGAAGATCGCCGGAATCCAGGTCAGTCTGATGTCGCAGCACCGGGTGGTGCTCCTGAAGGAACTGGGGGCGGAACGCTACCTGCCCATCTGGATCGGGCCCTACGAGGCGGAGGCGCTCAGTCTGGAACTCCAGCAGATCAGCGTGGCCCGGCCGCTGACCCACGACCTGCTCAAGAACGTCATTGAGGCGATGGGCGGGGTGGTGCAGTACATCGTCGTCTCCGAACTGCGGGACGACACTTTCTATGCCCGCATTGTCATCAGCCTCAACGGTCGGACGATAGAGGTAGACTCGCGCCCGTCGGACGCGATGAACCTGGCGGTCCGCACTCAGGTGCCCATCTACGTCGCCGAAGAGGTAATGGAGCAGGCCGGTGTGGTGCCGGAGCAGGACCTCGGCGAGGAGGAGAGGGAAGAGAAGTCCGCCTTTGATGAGTTCCTGCGCGACCTGAACCTGGACGACCTGCCCATCCACTGACAACTACCGACTACCGACTACC
>CAKZOY010000437.1 GCA_937138275.1 uncultured Chloroflexota bacterium | reverse complement strand
GCAGTGTTCGGGTCCACATCCATTCGCTACGGCGCAAATTAGGCGACGATGCAGAGAATCCGCGCTACATTGAAACTGTCGTGGGACAGGGATACCGGTTGCGCGTAGAAGAAGGAAGCGTATGAAGTCTCTTCTGCAAAGATGGCGGAGCGGTTTCATCCATTTTCTCACTCTGCGCCGCCGTATGACACTCTGGATCGGTGGGCTGTTACTGGTTCTGGGCGCGGTATTGATGCTAATCTTTAATGTATTGACCGTCAGCCGCATCCCGCGAGCGGTCAGTGTAGTCGTTTTACCAGCAACTCCTGAATCCGCTTTTCCTCCTCCCCCTTCGCCCACTCCCCTGGCTCAGCCCTTGCTGCTTTCTCCGGTAGAAGTGTCCGTGGAACCGGTTCGGGAAATCGTTGCCCACGAAGTGCGGTGGATATCCATCATCGGGATAGTGGTGTTTGCCCTGTTGGGAGCAGCGGGGGCGCACTGGATCACCCACCATGGTCTCCGTCCTGTCCGGAAACTAGCTCGGGCGATCCAGGAAATTCAGGCGGACTCGCTGGACCGACGCGTTGCTCTGACCGGTCCGCCGGATGAGGTTAAGGCTCTTGCGGACGCGTTTGACCAAATGCTGGAGCGCCTGCAGCAGGCTTTTGAGCAACAGAGCCGGTTTGTGGCCGACGCAGCCCATGAACTGCGCACCCCCCTGACGACTTTAAGAACTAATCTGGAAATCGTTCAAAAAGATCCAGACGCCACTCTGAGCGACTATCGGGAGATGGCTCAAACTATAGACCGGACGCTTCGCCGGATGGAGCGCCTGGTGGAGGACCTGTTGTTGCTGGCCAGAGGGGAAAAGGGGATTCGCCGGGAACCCGTTCCGCTGGAGGTTCTTCTGACTGAGGTAATAGATGAGATGAGACCATTGGCCCGAGCACGCGAGGTCACTCTACACCTGGAGGTCACAGGCGAACCAACAGTCCTGGCAGATCCCCCTCTCATGGCTCGGGCAGTGAGCAATCTGGTGGAGAACGGGATTCACTACAACCGCCCTGGGGGCTCGGTCACTGTCACAGCGTACCCGGAGGGAAAGGGAGTTGTCATCCGGGTTCGGGATACCGGAATCGGCATCCCACCGGAAGAACTCCCGCACATTTTTGAGCGATTTTATCGGGTAGATCGTTCTCGGGACCGACATCGGGGCGGGGCCGGTTTGGGCCTTTCCATCGCCGCGCATATCGTTCGGTTACATAACGGCCATATTCAGGTGAACAGTCAGCCTGGGCTCGGAAGCGTCTTCACCATCTGGTTGCCGGCTACGATTGCAGCCGCCACCAGAGGCGATGCACAGCTCCCTTCAGATGTAGGCCCAAGGGAACAAGGGCAAGAACATTAGCCATTTTTATTCTGAACGGTCGCTCATCCAGGGCGTGTAGGAAGGATTCCTGCATGCCCTGTTTGGTGAAGGATGGTGAAAGGGGTTCTGCATCGCCACTTCAGCCTGTAAATCCATCCCCGCCCTCCATTCCGACACCGGGCGGGCCATCAGCGGGGGCCGGGCCTGCGCCCCTGTATCGCTGCCTATGAAAGCACGCTGTCAAAGGTCAACAAATGATACACTCCATACAAAAAGCCTGTGAGCAATGCTCACAGGCTTTTTTGTTGAGCGGCCGGAACGGGATGTGAATTTAATCCTCAATCTCCCAGGAACTCACCGCGTCGTTCAGCACATAGAAAGTGGGGCAATTCGGTCCGCAGATATATTTCGGCTCTCCGTAGTTATAAAGGTCATAGACGGTGAGAAGGTCACAACCGGAGAACCCCCGCCCGGAGGCGAAACGGTTATCCACCCCGTCCACCCGCAGGTCCGGCCGACCGTAACGATAGCCCGCCGAGCATGGGTACTGACCATAGTATTCTATCAGGAGTGCCCCGTAGTCCGAGTTATCGTAGAATTTGGCAACGAGGTACAGAGACTCCAGAGAGATACCGTTGACCGAGTAGATGGGACCGCTCCCACAGACCGGATCAGAGGCTCTGGAAGACATCTTCCCCTCCTGCAGAGGCTCCAGTACCACCACACAACGGTACTCCAATGCGTCGCTGGGACCTCTTACAATGGGACTAGTCTCTGTTGGCTGATACGGTCTATCAATCGCCTCCGCCTCTTCCGGGCTCAGCGGCTCCAGCACGACAGTTGCAGACTCTGGGGCAGGCTGACAACTCCGTTCCACAACTTGTGAACCTTGCTCGCCTGGTTGAATGGGTTCTAACACCATGGATTCCACATAACCGGGAGGACAACCTTCCTCAGGGCTATTGACCTGAGCAGCCCTCACTCCTATCCATCCTATGCCCCCCACCAGGGCCAGGGCAGTGATTACAACGAACACTTTCTTCATATGGCACCTCCTGACGTAGACTGATCCGGCCGCTCAACCAATTCTATGATAGCACATACGGTGTTAAATCTCTGTTAAGTGCTGTGAGCATTCACCCCGAGTTTCCTTTGCGATATCGCCCCCGACAAAGCGGAGAGGAGATAGATTTTTTGATTGGGCGACTTCGCCGCCCAATCAAAAAATCTTCTTTTTACCACTTGCTCGCTGGAGCGGGGTATGGGCCTGGGCTCAAGGGGAGGTGCCCCCGCTCACCCCGATTCCCCCATCCCGAACGCTCCCCGGTAGCGACCTCCGCCTCGGTGATACCACGGCGCCGGATAGTCCGGTTCGGGTGGAGCACACCATCACCTCTCTCCAACCCACCGATCTGGGAGATGTCATAGTGGAGGGAGAGGGAAGCGACGGGGTTTCCGCGGTCAGAGAAAAGTTAGGTAGCAGAGCCTGTACCGATTCCTGCAATTACCGGTGATACTCCACCCCTGCCCCCTCCCCGCTGGGCTGCGCCTGCGGGGAGGGGGTTTTTGTATGGGTTCTGGCGCTGGCGGCCTTCGGCCGCCAGCGCCAGAACGACTCAGGCCTTTTCAGCAGCATCTCTGGCAGGGGAGAAAAAGGGGCACTGATCCGCTTCGCTCTGCGGCGCGCTGCGGTCCAAGAACGGGGTTTGCGGGCGGCGGCAAAGCCGCCGCCCGCAAACCCCGACTCATCCTATCCCAGCACCACCTCTACCCGATTGTGGTCCTGTAACAACTCGGCCGGGATGAGCGAACCGGAGAGGGATTGACCGTTGAGGGTGAGCGAGGCGACGCCCCGGCAAACACCCCGGGGATTCTTCACCTCAATTTCCACGATCTTGCCGCGGAAGCGGCGGACGGCCCGGAAGCCAGGCCAGTGGCGGGGGATGCACGGGTCAACCCGCAGGCCGTCTACTTCGGGGCGGATGCCCAGGATGTACTGGACGGCGCTGTAGTAGGCCCAGGCCGCCGCCCCGGTCAGCCAGGAGGTGCGGGTATTGCCCGCGCGGGGGGAGAACGGGGAGTACGTCGTCTGGGCATGCACGTAGGGCTCGCACTGGCGGATTTCGGCCCGGTCGTTGTAGGCAGAAGGCATAGAGGCCCGGTAGTACTCGTAGGCCCGATCGCCGTTGCCCAGCATGCACTCCGCCATCACCGCCCAGCCCTGGGTGTGGTTGAAAATCCCGGCGTTCTCCTTGATCCCGTTGTTGAAAAGCACCGCCCGCATCACGTCCAGCGGGGTCTTGACGAAGGGCGGGGCGGAGAGCATAATCCCGTAGGGCGTCGCCAACCGCTCTTTCACCGTCTGCATGCACTTCTGCGCCTGCTCCGGCGTGGCTGCGCCACTGATGACAGCCCAGACCTGGGTGTTGAGGTAGACCTGCCCTTCTTCGTACTCCTTCGTCCCATAGACGGTGCCGTCCTCCCCGATGGCCCAGATGAACCATTCGCCGTCCCAGCAGTGCTTCTGGATGGCCTCGTCCAGCCGGGCGCGCTGTTCCAGAGCCCACGCCGCCTCTTCCGGTTTGCCCAGCATCTGCGCGATCTCCGCGTAGACGGTCAGCCCCAGGCGCACCTGGAAGGCGACGAAGACGCTTTCGCCGTAGTAGCCCAGGCGCAGACAGTCGTTCCAGTCGGCGGCAAGCCCGCAGGGCAGACCGTGTTTGCCGGTGCGCTCCAGATTGAACTCCAGCGCCCGCCGCAGATGGCCCAGCACCGTCGCCCCACCCCGGTCGGCGAAGGGGAGGACTTTTTCGTAGAACGCCACATCGCCGGTCTCGGCGACATAGGCGGGGATGGCGTTGAAGAACCAGAGGCAGTCGTCGGAGCGGTACTCCTCTTCGGCCGGGCCCTTTTCCCGGCCGGGGTGATGGTCAAAGGGCTTGACGATAGGCATCGCGCCGCCGTTGGACATCTGCCCGGTGAGCATCAGTTCCAGGCGCTCCCGGGCCACGCCGGGGATGGCCGCGACAACGCCCAGGACGTCCTGCACCGAGTCCCGGAAGCCCAGTCCGTCCCGCTCTCCGTTGTACACCAGGCTGGCCGAGCGCGACCAGGCGAAGGTGATCAGACAGTTGTAGAGCCCCCAGACGTTGAGCATATGGTTCAGGTCTTCGTCGGGGGTCTGGACAATCAGGCTGCCCAGTTTGGAGTGCCAGTCCGCCTTGAGATGGGCGAATTCCCTTTCGGCCCGTTCCAGCGAGCCGAACTCCGCCACGGTCGCCTTGCCGACCGTCTCGGCGGTGCCGATGCCCAGCATCACCAGCAGTTCGCGGGTCTCGCCGGGGGCAAGGGTCAGGTCGGTCTGGAGGACGCCACAGGCGTTATCGCCGTAGGCGTCGCTGCCCGTGCATCGGCCGCGCTCCACCACCAGGGGCCGGTCATAGGAACGGTACGGACCCAGGAACGCCTCGCGGCGGGTATCGTAGCCAACCAGCGGCGCGCCGATCAGCGCCATCCAGCACCGCTTGCTCTCGTCCCGGTCCACGTTCCCCTCCGGGTCAACGGGCAAGTGTTCGTTGGACGCGATGCGCAGGAGACCGTCCCGCAGTTCGCCTTTGATGATGAACAACGAATACTGGAGGTTGACCTGGTCCTGCCAGGTGTCCCAGTGGTTGGTGAACTCGCAGTAGGTGAAGACGGAAATTGAGCGGGGCTGGTCGGACAGGTTGGTGAGTTTGAGACGCCAGTACTCAAAGCGCTGACCCAGGGGAACGAAGTAGGTGGCTTCGGCGGCGATGTCGGCGTACCGGGAAGAGATGATGGTGTAGCCAGTGCCGTGGCGGCAGACGGACTCAAATTGTTCCAGGGGTTTGCCCACCGGCTGCCAGGAGACGGACCAGTAGTCGCCGGACTCCCGGTCTCGCAGGTAGAAGTAGCGCCCCGGCTGGTCCATCGGGATGCTGTTGAAGCGCAGGCGCAGGAAGCGCCCCCGCGCCCCGGATTTGTAAAACCCGTAGCCACCGGCGTTGTTGGTGATGATGGCTCCGTACTCGGTGGTGCCCAGGTAGTTGCTCCAGGAAAGGGGAGTATCGGGACGGGTAATGACGTATTCTTTTGCCTCGTCGTCAAAATATCCGTAGCGCATCGCTCTTCGCTCCAGGAGATGAAATCAGGCATAGTTGTATACAGCCTGGCTTTTGAGGTCAAATGTGCTTTTGATTCTCATAAAGTCGTATCCCACCTCTTGCCCTGGTGGGAATCTGAGCGTTCGTTCCGAGTTACAGGGTTTCCC
>CAKZOY010000436.1 GCA_937138275.1 uncultured Chloroflexota bacterium | reverse complement strand
ACAGGAAAGGGAACTGCATGGAACCTACGATTTCTTTGCTATCCTCTCAGAAGGTGACCGTGCGGGAAGAGGGTACGGCAACCTACCGAAGAACGATGAAGGACTATATCGGTGTGGCTCTGCGCGGCTTCTGTATGGGCGCTGCCGACGTGGTGCCGGGCGTCTCCGGGGGTACGATGGCCTTCATCCTGGGCATCTACGACGAACTGATCCATGCGCTGCATGCGATCAATCTTACCTTCTTTCGTCGCCTCTTCCGCCTGCAATGGCGGGCGGCCTTTGCCGACCTTCCCTGGCAGTTCCTGCTGGCCCTGGGGCTGGGGATCGGAACGGCCATCTTCACCCTGGCCGAGGGGCTGAGTTGGGCGCTGCACCACCACCCCGAACTGGTGCGGGCTTTCTTCTTTGGACTGGTTCTCGCCTCTGCGGTTACAGTCCGCAGGCGGGTGCGGCAATGGACGGCACCGATGCTGATACTGAGCCTGCTGGCGACCATCGGCGCCTATCTGCTGGTGGGGCTGACGCCCGCTGAAACTCCCCATACGCCGGTGTTTCTTTTCTTCAGCGGTGCAATTGCCATCTGTGCGATGATCCTGCCCGGCATCTCCGGAGCGTTCATCCTCGTGCTTCTGGGTCAGTACCTGTACATCCTTGATGCGGTCACCCGCCTGGATGTCTTTACGCTGGGGATTGTTGCGTCCGGTGCCGCGGTGGGACTGCTCAGTTTCGTCCGCCTGCTCCGCTGGCTGCTTATGCGCTCCCATGATCTGGTGATCGCCTTTCTCATCGGGTTGATGGTGGGTTCCCTGCGCAAGATATGGCCATGGAAAGCCCTCGCACTACCTGCAAATCCCCTCACCCGGTCCCACCACGCGCTTTTGCCGACTTATGATTACAACGTCCTGCCGGCAGAATTCACACCCGAAGTGGGATTGACCATCGGTCTGATGGGGTTGGGGTTTGGTGTGGTGCTCGTGATAGAGCATCTGGCGGCACGCCGGCGGCAGGTCTCAACCTAATATTGGGAGGCTGTATGCGACAAATACGGCGTCTGGCGACTCTTCTGGTGGCCAGCCTGGCGGCCATTCCTCTTTTCGTCGCTGCACAAGGACGGCCGGCCATCCTCCCCGACCGCAGGGTCGGCGTCCTCTCCGCCGACCCCGGTTACGGCGAACGCTGGAGCACCGCCATCTTCCCCTTCGGCAACTACACCGGCACCGTCACCGGGGAGGCGATTTTTTGCCGCACATACCTCCACTTTCCGGTAGAAGTCCGCCCCGGCGTGGAAGTGACCATCGCCACCCTGCACGTCTATGTAGACGACTTCTGGCCCGGCCCGGGCGGCGCGCCGATGTCCGTCTATCCGGTAGAGGAGGACTGGACGGTGGAGGGGGTGGACTGGTACACTATGGCGGATTGGCCCGCCCTGGGCGCGCCGGTCGCTACCGCAATGGTCACCTCCGACGGGGGGTGGTTCACCTGGAACGTGAGGGAGCTGGTGCAGGAGTGGGTCTCCGGCGCCCGGCCCAACTACGGCCTGGCCCTGGCGGCTGCCGACCTCAACGCAGTGACCGACAATTGGGCCGCCGCCCGTCGCCTCACGGCGGACTCCCCGGATACCCGCCCGTACCTGACCTATGGCCTGGGAATTCCGAGAGTCATCACTATCGCACCGACCCCTTCGCCCACCGAAATCCCGGCCTCCCCTGCTCCTCCCCCTATGCCGACGCCCACTCCCATTCCGGCCCTGCTTCCGGAGACAGGCACCTCGGGAGCCACCAGAGGGGGGACGGTTTTTCTGGTCGGCCTGGGGCTGCTGCTGGGCGGGTGCTTTCTGTGGAGACTCGCAGGGTCCCGCGCCTCCGGGAATTCCCCCTGACCGCTGCCCTGGGGAGGCTGCTGAAAAAGCCGCCTGGGGGAACGAAAATCCCAGGAAAAGGCGGGAAATGCTCCGAAAGTGGAGCGAATACCATTTTTTCCCGGTGTCTTTGTGTCCTGGTGATTTAAAGAAAAATTTTCTCAGCACCCCTCCTGTGGGAGCGATGCGCGCCATCTGCCTGACCGCGTCAAAAGACGCAGGCAAACGCGTATAATTTTCACCTACCGACTACCGACTACCCCCTACCGACTACCCCCTACCGACTACCCCCTACCGACTACC
>CAKZOY010000435.1 GCA_937138275.1 uncultured Chloroflexota bacterium | reverse complement strand
CAGGGGGACCGGCACCAACTTCAGTTGGGTCATCGTCAGATGCGGCAGGAGGTCCCGATAGAGAGCGCGCACGTATTCCTGAACCGGTCCGCTGTTCAAGTAATCCACCAGTTTCCGCTCATCCAGTCCATCCACCAGGGGCACGAGATGAAACTCTTCCCGCCAGGGATAGCAGCGCTCGTCCCGCGCCGCCACCACCCGCGCGCCCTTGGTGTGCCCAACGATGATGTGGGGAAACGCGTAGAAGAACCGCAGGGAGGAGGCTTCCTCCCGGGGCATCCACAGGCCGGAGTAACAGGTCTCATAGTCAATCCAGCCGGGCTTCAGGTTCCGCCCGGTCAGAACCGGCACCAGGCCCGCCCGTGGCTCCCGCTCTACCGAGGGATGACGGCGAATTTCGGGACTGCGCGCGGCGAAATAGACCGCCATCAGTTCGCCCAAAGGTGTACCGCTTTGCTCAAAGGTCAGAACGTCGGGCGTCTCAAACCGTATCATTTCCCCCCGGTACAATGGCTTGCAAAGGACGGGATACCCGCCGGGGCGATCATACAGGGCCAGGCCCTGCTTACCTCGCTCCAGGACCAGGACCACTGCTACCACGTTACGGCCCGGAAAGGCCCGCCCCAGATAGTACACCTCCAGACAGCCCTCCTGAGCCAGGAAGCGCCGCAAGCGGGCGAAGTCGTCCAGCAACAGCCACGTCGCCGGGACGACGAAGATCAGCCGACCGTCGGGCTGTAACAGGCGAACGGCGTGCTCTATGAACGCTCCGTAGACGTTGAACTTTCCGTACCAGGTCTGAAAGCGGCGCTTGTAGAGGGCCTTACGTTCTTTCAGCAGATGAATCGGATAATGCGAGGCGTCACCGATGATGCCGTAGGGGGGATTACCGATAATGAGATCAAAGCGCTCGTTCGGTTGCCAGAGGAGGAAGTCGCCTTCCAGAAAGGTCGCCGACGGCAATCGCTGCCGGGCACGCTCCAGAGCCTCGGGGTCAATATCCATTCCGACCAGTTCGTGGCCAGAACCGTACCGGGCCGTGAAGGCGGTCAGGAATGGGGCATCCCCACAGGCCGGCTCCAGCACCCGTATGCGAGGGCGCTCCGGCGCGGCCAGCGCCACCATAAACGACACCACCTCCGGCGGTGTCGTCACGACGCCCAGCGCCCGCTGCCGTTCCCGCGTGTCCGGTAGAATGCCCATCGTCCGGCCCTGCCCTACAATTCCTCTTCCTCCCCGCCTTCCTCAACCTCTTCGGCGGGCTGGAGTTCTTCCTCCGGCGCGCCATCCCCCACCAGCGCACGGGCGAAGATGAGAAAGCCCGTGTGGGCCACCATCCGGTCCTCGGGGCGGAAACGGGCGGCGACCGCCTTGTAGGGCCGCAGGAGAATCTCCTCCACCTCCACCAGCCCCCAGCGGGGGGAGTCCAGCGCCTCCAGCAGGCGGGTCACCTGATTGGCCGTCGGCAGGATGGAGCCCAGGTAGCCCCCGTTGACCAGCGCCGCGTGCGCCTGCTCCAGATACTCCCACGGCGTCGGCAGGTCCAGAAAGACCGCCTCCACCCCCACCTCGTCAAACCCCTGGGCAATGTCCCGCTCTTTGAACTCCACCACGTCGGCCAGCCCCAGCCGTTCCAGATTCCGGCGGGCCAGTTGCTGCATCTCCGGCCGCACTTCGTAGGAGTAGACCCGCCCGTCGGGACGGACGGCGTGGGCCAGCACGGCCGTCAGCCCACCGCTCCCCGTCCCCGCTTCCACCACCCGGGAGCCCGGACCGATGTTCATCTTGAGCAGGATGTAGCCTGCTTCCTTGGGGTACACAATCTGCGTGGTGCGCTTCAATCGGAGGATCAGGTCGTGGAGGGACGGCCGGAGCAGGAGAAAGCGATACCCAGTATGGGATACCACCCGGCTGCCCCACGGACGGCCGATGAGGTCGTCGTGCGCAAGCACCCCCCGATGAGTGTGGACCGTCTGCCCGGGCTCCAGACGGACGATCTGCCAGCGGCGGTCGGTCCCCATCAGCAAGGCCAGGTCCCCTGCCCGGGCACAGACCACTGGTCTCTCGCTCATAGGCGCCTCACCCTCCGGCAATCAGGTGGATGACCCGCACATCGGCCCCGTCGGGAATCTGGCGGGTGGAGAATTCCTCTTCCGAGATGACCTCACCGTTGATGGTGACGACGATGGCCGGAAAGGTGTAGCGGAAACGGCGCAGAAGTTCTGTCACCGTCAGCCCCGGCTCCCAGGGGATTTCGTCCCGATTGTTGACGCGAATCACACCCATGTTGCGCTTTGCAGGCCTTCTCGTATAATCGGGGTCAGCAGGGCAAGATCAAGACTTGCCCTGGCAAGCACGAGACTTGCCCAGGGCAAGCGCAAGGCTTGCCCCTACTTTACTGTAAAACACGATTTTGTCAAGCAGTCCGATGAATCTCCTGTTCCTCACTTCCCAGTGGCCCTACCCACCCCGTCAGGGGGGCGCGCTGCGCGCCTGGGGCATCATCTCCGCCCTCGCCCCTCGCCACCCCATCTCCATCCTCTCCTTTGACGAATCTGCAATCTGCAATCCGCAATCTGCAATTTGCAATCCGCAATCTGCAATTTGCAAT